>CBDUYG010000013.1:0-20081 GCA_965371385.1 uncultured Myxococcales bacterium
CCGTAGATCGTGAGCAGGGGCATCATGAGCATGAGGGCGAGCATGCGTGGCATGACGAGATAGTCCATCGCCGAGATCCCCATCGTCTCGAGCGCGTCGATCTCCTCGTTCACCGTCATGGTGCCGAGCTCGGCCGCGAAGGCTGCTCCGGTACGGCCCGCCATGATGATCCCGACCATGATCGGTCCCATGTCCCGCGTCATCCCGATCGCAACCAGATCGGCGACGAAGATCTCGGCACCGAAATTCGAGAGCTGGATCGCTCCCATGAAGGCCAGGATCAGACCTACGAGCAGGCTGACGAGGGACACGATGCCGAAGGCCCGAGGGCCACAATCCTGGATGACGAGCATGAAGGCCGGGAAGGGAAAGCGCGATCGCCCGCTCGCCAGGCGGCCGAAGGCGATGGTGCAGCTCCCGACGAACGCGAGCAGCTCCTGGAATCCGTCCAGGGAATCGATCGCTTGCTCCCCGATTCGCCCCAGGAAGCCGGGGGGCTCGGCGTGAGTACCCGTCTCCTGCTCGGGCACGGCATCGGCGAGGTCGAGTAGCCGGCGTACGCCTTCGGGCAGCCCCTCACGATTGGTTTCGAGATCTCGGCCCGCACACTCGCGCAGCACACGCCGCAGGAAGGTCAGCAGACCGCTGTCCCAGGCGGTGACTCCACTCGCGTCGAAGGCGACCCCGCGCAGGCCGGCGGAGACATCCACCGCCGAAGCCACCTCGCTGCTCGAGGGCAGCGCGTCGCTGATCTTCCAGCTTCCCGAGAGCCGGACCCAGAGGATCCCGTCACTGCTCTCCTCGAGGGAGAGATCGCTGGCTGCCATTTACCCTGTGTACCCCCGGCCCTGGCAATTCATACGACGAGAGGCTCGAGTCGTGTCATGAACCCGTCCGATCTCGCGGTCGGGCGCTTCGCGGGTCGGATACTAGCGCGGAGTTAAACCTCGGGAAGAGGGGTACTCGATCGGGAATCGGTCCCGAGAGTTCGAGTCAGCGGATCCGGGACGAGCGCAGCGAGAGCCCGATCAGGCCGAGGGAGACCAGCAGCCCGGTCGTGGGTTCGGGAATCACGCCGGCCACGCGAAATCCGATCGAGATCGTCCCGTTGTCGGGGTTGCCGCCGCTGCTGCGATAGGAGGCCACCAGGTAGTCGGCGTCAGGCGGGTCGATCCAGGAACCGCCGCGCAGACCCCGACGATCACCGATCCGGGCCTCGTTCCACTCGAAGACGTTGCCGCCCTGATCCGAGGTTTCGTAAGCGCTGGGCGAGTTCACGTAGGCCCCGATGTCGGTGAGCTCATTGAGGGCGAATCGGCAGTTGGCCGCACTCGAGCCGCCGGGCGGATCGACACAGTCTGGGAAACTGTCTTGCGCCGTCGGATACTCCCAGTAGGCCGCTCGAACGGCATCGTAGTATGCGGCTTTGTACCACTCGTCCTCACTCGGAAGGAAGAGGCTCGCGTCCTCGTTGCGCCCGCCGCTCAATATTCCCTCGAGGAAGGTATAGGCGCCGTCCTCGGTCGTGAGTGACGATTGACTGCCGATCGGTTGTCCGTTCTCGAGCCAGTTCACGAAGCGCAGGCTGTCGTAGTACGAGACGAAGTTGATCGGTTTGTTCGCCATCCCCGTCCGGGTCTCGTACTGATAGCTTCCCGCGCTGCCGCTGCGCGTGATCCCACCCTGGGACGACGTTCCCATGCTCCTGTTGTAGAGCCCGTTCGGATCGCTCTGCCCGACCGCGTTCAGGAACTCGCCGTATTGCTCGTTGCTCACCTCGAACTTACCGATCCGGTAGCCCTCGTCGACCTTGCCGAAGCCCGTATCGTCGGGCGTATTGCCCGGGTCGAGAATCCAGGCCCAGTCGATCGTGACCGAGTGCGCGGCGCTGGTGATCCATAGTGAGAGGAAGACGAGCGGGATCAGCCGGGTCCCTTGCGCTCGGCGGATCCGAGGTACGTGCATGAAGACTCCCCGACCCCGGCCCAGGCTGAATCCCGGGTATACGCGGACTTGGGGATGAGTGGGCCCAGGCCCCCGGAAATGTCACGAAGGGGGAGGGATGGCACCCGGCCCCCGACGATTTCGCGATCGTCCCTGGAATCAGGGCGGAGTCGCCGGGAAGATGCGATCGATCTGCTGCAGCGTGAAATCGGAGAGTTCGATCCCCGAGGCGGCGGTATTCTCGTGCAGCTGCTCGGGTCGGCTCGCGCCGACGATCACACTCGAAACGCCGGTGTCTCTCAGGCACCACGCCAGGGCGAGCTGGGCGGGAGTGATGTCGAGCTCGGCTGCGAGGGGCAGGAGCTGCTCGACCCGTTGGAGCTGTGACTCGGCGAGATAGTTGCCCATGAAGCGGCCGTGCACGGCGTCGAGTGCGCGACTGCCTTCGGGTCGCTCGCCCCGACAGTACTTCCCCGTCAGCACCCCCTGGCCGAGGGGGCTGAAGACGATCTGCCCCAGCCCCAGCCGCCTGCTCTGGGGCAGCACACCGCCCTCGATCTCCCGCCTCATGATCGAGTAGCTGGGCTGATTCGAGATCGGACGATAGCCGCCGGTCGCGTCGGCGATCCGGCATGCTTCGGCGATCTGCTCGGCGTTCCACTCCGAGACCCCCCAGTAGAGCAGCTTGCCCTGGCGGATCAGGTCTTCGTAGGCGCGCACGGTCTCTTCGCAGGGAGTGTCGGGGTCGGCGCGATGGCACTGATGCAGGTCGAGGTATTCGGTCCCGATGCGCCGGAGCGAGGCGTCGACACTCTCGACGATGTGCTTGCGCGAGAGGCCGCCGTCGTTGGGACGGTCCGACATCGGGAAGAAGCACTTGCTGGCGATCACGACGTGGTGCCGCGGAATCGGAGCGAGGGCGCGTCCCAACACCTCCTCGCCGGCGCCGTTGGCGTAGACGTCCGCCGTGTCGAAGAAGTTGATCCCGAGGTCGTAGGCCTCGGCAACGAGCTTGCTGCTCTGCGAGAGATCGATCGCCGAGCCGAGGGTGAGCCACGATCCCAGGGCGATTTCGCTTACCTGAAGGCCGCTTTCTCCGAGCCGTCGATATTTCATGGCCGCAAGTCTAGCCGCCCGGCGGCCCCCCAGTGGTCAGCGGAGCCCTATACTGCCCCCGGATGCTGAAGCTCGCGGAAGAGACCCGACCCGACTGGCTCGCCGAGGCCCTGGCCGACCTCGACGAGGTGCTGCTCGACCACGCCCACTGCGAGAAGAAGGCAGCCGGCGGCGCTCTGCGTCTGCTCTTCAGCTATCCCCAGGTGCGCGCCCTCCAGGAGCCCCTGGCCGCGCTGGCCCGGGAGGAGCTGCTTCACTTCCAACAGGTCCTCAAGCTGATGGACGCACGCGGTATCCCCTTCGAGCGCCAGCGCCCGAGTCGCTACGCGGGAAAGCTCCACTCCAGTGTTCGTGCGAAGGAGCCCGAGCGGCTGGTCGATCTCCTGCTCGTCTGCGCGCTGATCGAGGCCCGCAGCTGCGAGCGCCTCAGGCTGCTCTCCGAGGCTCCGGTCGAGGCCGATCTCGCCTCCTTCTACCGGGCTCTGTACGTCGCCGAGGCACGCCACCAGGAGGTCTACGTCGAGCTGGCCCGGGGCATCGCCGATCCCGGCGACGTCGATGCCCGACTCGAAGAGCTCGCGAAGCACGAGGCCGCGGTTCTGCGCGAGTCGTCTCCCGACACCCGCCTGCACAGCTGAGTCAGCGGGCTGCCAGGTTGCGCTCAGAGCTCCTTGCGCAGCGCTTCCACCAGCCGCTCGACGTTGGAGACGCGCGCGTTCTCTCCCATCAGTCCGACGCGCCAGATCCGGCCCGCCAGCGTGCCGAGACCGGCTCCGACCTCGATCCCGTGATTCGCGAGCAGGCGGCCCCGAAGCTCGGCTTCGCCGCCCGCCTGGAGTGACGCGGGAAGCTTCAAGGAGGTGAGCATCGGGAGTCGGTGCTCCGCCGCCACCAGGGGCTCGAAGCCGAGGGGCTCGACTCCGCGGATGAGCGCCGCGGCCGCCTCGCGGTGGCGCTGGGTGCGTGCCGGCATTCCCTCTTCCTCTACCAGCCGCAGTCCCTCGGCGAGGCCATAGATGGCCGAAATGGGAGCCGTGTGATGATAGACGCGCTTCTGGGCCGAGGCGTAGTAGCCGGCCAGGAGTGTCAGGTCGAGATACCAGCTCTGAACGGGATTCGCACGCTCCTTCACCCGCTCGAGGGCCCGTTCGGAGAAGCTGACGGGTGAGAGGCCAGGGGAGCACGAGAGGCATTTCTGGGTCCCGCTGTAGGCGGCGTCGATGCCCCAGCGGTCGAGCTCGATCGGGAGGCCGGCCAGGGAGGTCACGCAGTCGAGCACGACGAGGGCCCCGGCCTCGCGGGCGACCGCGGCGATCGACTCAGGGGCCTGCAGGACTCCCGTCGAGGTCTCGGCGTGAACGAAGGCGACGACTCGCGGCCGAACCCGCCGAATCGCCTCATCCATGGCCTCGAGCGAGAGCGGCTCGCCCCAATCGGCATCGACCCGGGTCACCCGGGCGCCGCAGCGGCTCGCGACCTCGCACATGCGGCCGCCGAAAACGCCGTTCACGCCGACCACGATCTCGTCTCCCGGCTCGAGGAGGTTCACGAGGCAGGCCTCCATGCCGGCGCTACCGGTGGCGGAGATCGGAAGCGTGAGCTCGTTGCGGGTCTGGAGGAGCCCCCGGAGCGACGCCTTTACATCCTCGAGGATGGCGAGGAAGTCGGGATCGAGGTGTCCGAGCAGGGGCTGGGACATGGCCTCGAGAACACGCGGGTGAAGGTTGCTGGGGCCGGGCCCCAGAAGCAGACGGGATGGAATGGGAGAGGCTGGCTTCATGGCGGCGATGCTACCCCAACCTCCGCAGCTCGTACCGACCCCTCCGATCAAGACGTCGACGGGACGTTCGCGGAGTGCGAATGGTCCTCGACGTCACACTGCTACACTTACTGCTGCGGGGGGTGATACGGATCGTGGGGGACGACGGGAGTACTGAGTTCGGTCGCGCGCGGGCGACGCAAGCCGGCTGGAGTGAACGCGCGTTCGTCCGGCTTCTCGAAGCACCCGGCAGCGATGAGCCCGGCGATGTCTCCCGGGTGTTCCATGCCTTCGCAAGGATTCTGCTCCTCGCGCTTGCTACCGAAGCGTGGGCAGCGCTTCGGCTGCGCGCTTTTCAAGAGGCGCCGAGCCTGCATGGCTCGCTCGCGCTGATCTTCAGCGTGAGCTGCGCCGTGGGCTTCACGCGAAAGGGTTTGCGGCCGGCGCTCGCCGCGAGCGGGATCGCGCTCGTCGCCAGCATGTCGTTGACGTTCCCGTTCAACGCCAACCACCAGTTCCTGTGCGTGTTCGCGTGCGTCTTCCTACTGCTTCCGAGGACCGGGGATGCCGCGCAGCAGCAGGTGTCGCTCCAGGGGCTTCGCTGGCTACTCCTGATCGGCTTCTTCTGGGCCGGTCTGCAGAAGATCCTCTACGGCTACTACTTCGGGGGTGAATTCCTCGCGCATCGCATCGCGGTCGATCCCGCGTTCGCGCAGGTCTTCCAGTGGTTGATGCCGGGCGCCGAGCTGGAGCGGCTGGTTTCCCTCGACGGGGGGGAGGGCGCGGGTCCCTATCGAGTGGATTCGCCGCTCTTCATCGGCGTCTCGAATCTCTCGTACCTCGCCGAACTCATACTCCCACCGCTCCTGCTGATTCCGCGCACGCGTTCCCTTGCAGCGCTGGCCTCGATCGCATTCATCGTGGCGATCGAGCTCGGTGCGCGCGAGATCATGTTCGGCGCTCTGATGATCGCGCTGCTGTTCCTCTTCCTTCCCAGTCGTTGGCTTCCGCGCGCGTTGCCTGTCTTCGCCGGCTTCTATCTGTATGTCCTCTCGATGGTCTTCGGGCTCCTGCCGCGCTGGGGGTTCGGATGACGACCACACGGCTGCGGAAGGTCATCGTTTTCGTCCTCGTACTCGTCGCGCTCTGGCCGGCGGTCCACCACCGGCTCGCGGCTCGTTACGAGCTCGATCCGTGGGAATTCTTCGGCTGGTCGATGTACGCGGTGCCGCTGCCGCGTGTGCAGGCGGGATTCGAGGAGCGCGTCGGCGGCGAGATCCGCCTCGTGAGCGCGGTCGGAGAGGAACGGATGGAGCTGCGCCGCTACGCCCGGATGCGAACGACGATCGGAGAGTTCGCCGACGATGAAGCATTCGCGCGTTGGCTGCTCGATCGGGCGCCCGAGCGCGAGGGCGTCACATTGCTGCTCCGGCGTTGGCAACTCGATCGCGAGACGGCGCGACTCGGGTTTGCCGATCGTCGGCTGGTGTTCGAGCGGGAGCCGGCCGCAGGACCGGACGCAGCCGGTCGACCGGCTCCGCAGGAGTGATCCGATTCTGGGCCGAGGCGTAGTAGCCGGCCAGGGATGTCAGATCGAGATACCAGCTCTGAACCGGAATCTCGCGTTCCTTCACCCGCTCGAGGGCTCGCTCGGAGAAGTTGACGGGAGCGAGGCTGGGGGAGCAAGAGAGGCATTTCGAGACAGGCCTCCATGTCGGCACTGCCGGTGGTGGAGTCCGGAAGTATGAACTCGTCGCGAAGATGTCCGGGGATACGCGAAGACGCCGATGCGACTTCGAGGGGAAGCCGGACGGGAACTCACCGGATGAGTGCGTAGCCATTCCCAACCCCGGCGAGCTATTGTCCGATCTCGAGAGGGCGGCGGCATGGGAGGACGTGTGCGGGGTGAAGAGAACGGGCTCGCGAGCTGCTACCGGACTCTTCGACACGACACACCCTCGATGAGCCAGCTTCCGGAAGGCGGGGACTCTGCAGCCGATGACTTCTGAGGATTCTCCTGCGAGCCACCATTGGAGCTGGAGGGATCTCGTCCTCCCCTTTCTCTTCGTCTTCGTCACGCACGGCATCATCGTTCGCCAGGCTCCCCTGAGCACGCCCTTCGTCAAGTACAACATGGCGGCCAGGACCTATCTGGCCGGCCAGATGCCGCTGGAAACCCTGATCGACTACAGCGTGGTCTACTTTCAGCTCGTAGCCTTCATCGAGCGGCTTTTCCAAGGTTCGGATCGGTCCTTTGTGCTCCTCACCTGGCTGCAGGTTGCGCTGGTTGCGGCCTCGGCCTCCCTTCTCTTCGTGGCCCTGAGGCGCCGGTTCACATTGCCCCTGGCCGCCCTTGGAGTCGTCGCGTTCGCTGCGCAGGGGCACCTCATGACGGCCGAGCAGATCTTCGAACCGGAGGTCTGCCTGCTCTTCTTCCTGCTTGGATGCATCGTGGCGGCTGGAGAGAAGTCGCCGCGGGCCGCGGCCGTTGCGGGAATATTCGCCAGTCTTGCGCTGGCAACACGTCCCACATTCGTATTCATTTTTCTTCTCGCGCCTGCATACTATTGGGTTCAGGGATACCGGGGGCGACCGCTCGTCCAGCGCAGCCTCTTGTTCCTCGCTCCGATCCTGATCGCGTTCTCAGCTCTCAGCCTGCAGGCCCAGCGGGCGACGGGGAACTGGAACGCACCGCGAATGAGCCCTGGGCTCGTCTTCTATTCGGGAAACAATCCGATCTCATTCGGATTGAACGCCGACTATCCGCCGATCCTCATCGCCTCGCTCGAGACGAGCGATCAGCGAGCCGATCCCGCGCATGCCATGTCCCGCAGCATCGCCACCGAGGACGAGCGGAGGGTCCTCTCCATCGGGGAGGCCAATGACTACTGGCTTCGCAAGTCCGTCGACTTCATTCGGGACGAGCCTCTGCGATTCGGCCTCACCCTCTGGCAGAAGTTCGTTCATTCGATGGGCGCATATCGATGGAACGACGTGCCGGCCGCGAGGGACCACGAGGCGGGGCAGGCGCCCACGGGAGTCCTGTTCTCGCTGATCGCCTCGCTCGGTCTCCTGGGCTTTCTCGTCGAGCTGAAGAATTGGAAGGGCGCTCTGCTCTTCTACGTCTTCGCGGCGGCGCAACTCGGGGTCATGATCCTGTTCTACGTATCCGCACGCCACCAGACGGTCCTGATTCCATCGCTCATCTACTTCTCGCTCGCGACCTGCGAGCGCATGGCCCGTCGGGACGCACTTTCCGGGCTGCTTCTCGTGACCTGGCTTCCTCTTTGGGGCTATCTGTCGGTTCCAGACGATCTGGACTCCGATGGACGTCATCGCCAGATGGGAGAGGTCTCTCTGGCAGCGAAGGTTCAACAGACCCGAGGTCTGCTGGGCAAGCTTACCCTGGCGAGGCGCCATGAGATCGCTGCGGAAACGCTGGCTACGGCTCCCTGGCTCAACGAAAGGGTTTATCCGATCTACTACGACCTCGACGGGCAGTCGATCGAGCAGGCCGCGGCCGGGATCCTGTCAGCGAACGAGAGCCGCAGTCCCTCCGACGAGTTCGATCTCGCCTTCCTGGAGTACCTCGCCGGTGACTGGGACTCAGCCGACGACCGATTCCAACGGCTCTCCGAGGCAGGGCGCCGCTTCTATCGTTCCTACTTCCAGAGTTCCGAACCGCTCTACTATCGCGGACGAATCAGCGTCGCCCGGGGCGATGTTGCCGGCGGAATCAAGCTGCTCGAAGCTGCGCTCGAATCCTCCCCGGGAGACCCCTGGACTCTGGCTGAGCTCTTCGTCGCGACGGGCGACGTCCAGTATCACGAGCGGATCGAGCGCTACTTCAGCGGCCTCGATGCGAGCTGGATGATCGGAAGGGCGCAGCTCTACCACGGTGAGTACGAAGCCGCCGAACGCTCCTTCGCACGGCTCCTGCCCCAGGTTCCCAACTTTCGAAACGGGATGCTCCACCACGCGGTCGCACTCGGGCGGTCGGGGCAACTCGACCGCGGCGCGGGCACGCTGATCGACGCCCGGGGCATCAGCGAGTTCCCCCTCTACCTGCCGGGTGAGGTCGTGGAACTCGCCGAGCGCTGGGCCGCCGCGTATCCCGGTGATGTCGAGGTCGGGATCGCGGCTGCGGGGATCCTCGTTTCGCATGGTCATTACGACTCCGCGCTGCGAACACTCGAGGGCCTCGAGGACGACCGCTTCGGCAGGGTCGAGGGAGTACGAGCCGGCATCCGTAGCCGCCGCGGTCCCGGAGCTTCGACATCGGGCCACTGATCCGTTGCGTGCGGTAGAAAGGCTCGGTCACTTCCGTGACGGCGAGGCGTGCGCTTCCTGTGAGGCTCGCGACGATCTCTTCGGCGCCGTCCCGCCAGATCGGAAAACGTTGAAAAATCAACTAGATTCAGCGAGAAACTCGGATTGACAGCGGTTTTTTGCACGTCTAAGCTCGGGATCCCACCCCCGGGAGTTCGAGGGTCGGGGATACGGCGAGGCCGGATCCCCGGCGTGTTCGCCAATCCCCCTGTGTGAAACTGAAGCCGGAAAGCTAAAGCCGGGTCCATCGCCAGATCGGTGTGCGATCGGTCAGTGAGAGCTGGTCGCGAGGGCATCGACCGGGCAACACGGATCGAGCCCAGACGTGTTGCTTCCGCAAGATATTCGTGTCGAGCCGGCCAGAGCAGGAGCAAGTGCGATGGCGTATCCCAGCTGCGGTGCAGGGAAGCCTGAGAGGCGTGAGTAGGATCCCATGAAGCGCAAGAAATCCAGCTCGAAGCGCTGGCTCGCCGTTCCGGCCGGTCTGGCCCTGTCCGGGGTCGCCATCTACGTCCTGCTGAGCGGGCCGGCCCTCTCGCCTGGTCGGGTCTCGAACGGGCAGTCGGAGCCGGCAACTCCGGGACCGCGCCGTTCCGAGGAGATCGACGACAGCAGTCGAGCGCAGCTGCGAGAGATCCTGCGCGCTGCGGACACCGGCGAGGATGCCTTGCCGTGAAGTGGCTGCGCTCGCGTGAGAGCTGGGAGAAGGAAGAGAACGAGCGTCTCGCACCCTACGCGGTGCGAAGCGCCGAGTCGCTCGGCCGAAACCATCCCGAGCCCGAGCACCGCTATCGCACCGTCTTCCAGCGCGACCGCGATCGCATCGTCCACTCCCGTGCCTTCCGAAGGCTCGAGTACAAGACCCAGGTCTTCGTGTATCACGAGGGTGATCACTATCGCAATCGTCTCACCCACACCCTCGAGAATGCCCAGATTGCCCGCACGCTCGCTCGTGCCCTCTGCCTCAACGAAGACCTCGCCGAGGCGGTCGCGCTCTCCCATGACATGGGCCACACGCCCTTCGCGCATGCGGGCGAGCGGGTGCTGGACGATCTAATGGCGGAGCACGGAGGCTTCGATCACAATCGCCAGTCCCTGCGCGTCGTCGACCTCCTCGAAGAGTGCTACCCGGATTTTCCCGGCCTCAATCTCTCGAGCGAGACCCGCGAGGGAATCCTCAAGCACGGCTGCAGCTGGGACCATCCCGTTCCGATTCCCGAGCTCGGCGAGCAGGGAAGTATCGAGGCCCAGGTGGCGAATCTCGCCGATGAGATCGCCTACATGAATCACGATCTCGACGATGGACTCGGGTCCGGCATCCTCGAGCCCGAGGAGCTGCACACGCTTCGCCTCTGGAGGGAAGCGAGTGAAGGCGTGAAAGAGCGATTCGGCCCGCTTACCAGCCATCTCGAGCATCGGCAGATCATCATCGCCTTGATCAATCGCCTCGTTACCGATGTGGCCGAGGCGAGCGCCGAGCGCCTCTGCGAGAGGGCACCGGCCAATGTGGACGAGGTGCGGTCGTGTGACCTGATTCTGCTGGACTACTCCGAGCCGATCCGTGCCGCGAAGCAGGAGCTCAAGGATCATCTGCGAGAGAATTTCTACTTCCACCCGCGTGTCAAGGACGCGACCGGTCGCGCCGAGCGCGTCCTCACGGATCTCTTTCGTCTGCACCGGGAGGATCCGTCTTTGCTGCCCCAGCGCATGCGCGATCGTTTCGAGCAGGACGGAGAGCCGCGCGTGGTGGCGGATTACATTGCGGGAATGACCGACCGCTACGCGCTCGCATCCCACGAGCGGCTGGTCGGGTCCGGCCAGCCGGGCGTAGAGGGAGGCTGATTTCGAGCATGCGAGTATCGAGGCACGAGGCCGGGCACGGGGAAGACCGCCCGATCGGGCGGTCCGGGGCGCACGCCTCTCGCACGATCTTCCGAAGTGAGGCGCGATTTGCGGAAGCATCGGCCGGGTTGGGATATCGTCTCGCGGACTCCCGCGGCAGCGATGCGGTCGGAAGTGGGATCGTGGCTGGAAGAGCAGGATCGGGACAGGAACACAGCGGCGTGGAGAACGAAGGCGTGATGGACCGGGCGCGAGAAGAGTCGCGGTCAGAAGAGGAGCAGGGAGCGGCGCGAGCGCCATGCCGGCTCGGCCGCGTTTTGGTCCGGACTCCGGGGAGGCGCGCATGAATCTGCCCGAGGCCCTCGAACGAGCGGCGAGCGAGCTTCCCTCCGATGCCGACATGATTCGCCCCGCCAATGGAGATCCGATCCAGCTCCTGGATTCCCTCGATGAAGCCGGGGCGGTCCGGGTCCTCGCCTGGCTGCTCGAGCACGATCTCGACGCCGGCGAAGAGCTCGCGCTCGCATGGAGCGAGGACGATCGCGGACTCGCTCCCCTGCAGAACGTCGACGAGCGAAGCCTGCCCAAGCCCGGCCGCAAGATCCTGCGAAAGATCATGCATCGGCTCCGCTCGGGCGGCGTCGAGCTCGCAGCGAATGCGCCGAATGTGCCCAGGGTTTCGCGCCTGCCGGAGATCTCCGAGGAGCTCGATGGCGCGTATGCGACTCTCCTCGATTCCCGGGGCAGCTATCTGATCTATCTCGTGGAGCGGCATCCGTCGAGCGGGGCCCGGCTCTTCCAGATCGCGCTCGATGAGCCGCGCGGCGTGATCGATTTCCAGGTCTACTCGGCCGGACGCAGCAAGCTTCGCCGATTCCTGCGCGAGCTCACGGCGAGCGGATCGGGAAGGGCGGTGCCCGTCGAGCCGGATCGCGCTCGTGCTCTGATCGCGCGAGTCGCCGACTCTCATCCCTCGGATCGATCTCTGCCCCGGAACTTCAGCGAGTGGCGACGCAAGATTCTGGCCGACGCGGCTGAAGGGACACCGGGTGACCTGGCTCGGGAGAAGCTGGGCTCGGGCAGCGGCGACGACGGAGTCGCGCGGGTGGTGACCCGCCTCGAGGCGGGGGTGTTGGGTCCGTGGCCGCCCGGGGCGGCGCAACTCGGCGCCGTGGAGGAGAAGCTCGAGAGCCGTCTGGGCAAGATCGACGAGCTCTCCGGCGCGGAGCGGGAGGACGAAATCGAGGCGGCGCTCGGCGAGGCGGCCGAGGCCGTCTTTACACAAATCCACGCGCTTCATACGGCTCGGCGTTTCGAAGAGAATGCCTACGTGCTCTTGAAGTCGGAGCGCGAGGATGAGGCGGCCGATTGCCTGGCCGCGGCATCGACCCTTCGCGAGGGCGCGAGCGCCGACGGCCCGATCGCACGGGCGATGACGCGCCTGTGCTTTACCCCCTTGCTGAAGCGATTGACGACGACCCACGAAGAGGCCGGGGCGCCGAAGCCCGGCACGGATTCGTAGGTCGGGGAGGAGATCTCTTGTTTCTGGCAAGAGGAAGATTCTGGCAGATCAGCAGGCCGAAAGGGGCGGACGACATCGTCCTCACCCTGCAGCGCGACTGCTTGTCCGAAGATCTGCAGGAGCTGCGCGAGTTGAAGATCGAAGTGCCCCTCGAGAGCTGGAACCGCGTCGTCAAGCATGCGCGAAGCGATCGCAAGCTCCTGGGGGGGATCGTGTTGGATTTCACAAAACAGAAGGACCAGCTCTCGGCGGCGATGGGGAGCGATCGACTCTATGTGGAGCTACAGCGAGTGGTGCTCGACGCCACCGCGTCTCTCGTGGAGAGCGGGTCGCTCAAACTGGTCGCAGTGGATGTGGGCGCCGAATGAGGCGCCGCGTCGCAGTGGGTCCGCTGGAGTCCGAATCGAGACGAAGCCTTGGATTGGCTCGCCCGGTTGGACCCTGAGGAGATGAAATGATGCGAAGGTTTTCGAGGCGTCGTCGCGGGGGATCGTCTGCCGACGCCTCCATCGACGCAAGTCGGTGGTTCGGCAGGATCCTGGAAGAGAAGCTGTTGCCCTTGAATACGCTCGTGCCGCTCGAGGGCAGTGCGAGTGAAGAGGTGCCCGGGAGTCTGGCCGCCGTGGGGAGCGGAGAGAGCGAATCGGGCGAGCGGGTGCTCGTGAGCTTTGCGCCGCGCTCGGGTGGAGATGCACTGCTGGGGGGTCTGGTAGCGGCGCTTCGCCTTGCCGAGGAGGAGCAATTCTCGGGTGAGCTGGCGGTGGTGACGCCCCAGTGGCGGCTCTCCGATCGCCGCAAGCTCGGGCTGGTCGCGCCCACCGCGTTCCGGGTTCGGGCGGTGGAGGCTCCCGCTCTCGCGGAGCGGCCCGTCGGCGTGGAGCCCGAGCCGATGACCGAGCTCGGGGTCGTCAGCCCCGCGAGCGTCGCCGCCTATCTGACACGACCCGCGGATCAGGAGATCTTCGCGCGCGCCTGTGCGGCTCTCGAGGGACTCGCGAGTAAGCACGGAGGCGCTGTGCGCGGCTTCGGGCGAAGCGTCGAGCTCGTCATCATGGCGCGCAGAGTGGCAGAGCTGAGGGCCGACGAGAGCGGCGTGATGCTCAATACGGTGCTGCCCCAGAAGTCGAGCCTGCGACTCTCCGGGGATGGGCTGGCCAGTGTGCTCGACGGCCTCGAGGGGAATCTGCGCAAGCGCCTCAACGATCGCCGCACGCGAGAAGGCGACGAAGGAATGCGTACGCGTTTGATTCCCTTGATCGGCGAGGCGCTTGGTCTGCGCGCGCCGGTCGTGTGGCCGATCGGCGGTAGCGACCTCGATGTACTCGACCTGCTTGCCGTGAATGGCGAGGGGGTCCCGGTCGTCGCGACTTCGCGAAGCAGTGTCAGCCTGAAGGCCCTCGGCGTGATCCTCGACGCCGCTGTAGAGATTCGCGGCGCGCTTCCGACCCTGCTCGCAGGGGTGGAGGCTCCAGTGCGCTTCGACCTGCTGCGCCTGGCGCTGGTGGCCAAGGAGTTCGATCCCGGAGTCGTGCGAGTGATGGCCGCTCTCACTCTGGGGCACGACCTGCTCGAGATTGGGGGCGGTTCACGCGGCCTCGGAGTCAGCATCCTGGGCTCGGGCGAAGCCGCTCCCCTCGCTCGAGCCGCTTCCAGCGGTCGCAGGGGTGAACGGGGCCGCGGGCGCGGCCGTGGTCGTGGCCGCGATTCCCGCCCGGCCGATGAAGAGGGCGGAAGCGAGGACGCCGGGGCTTCGCAAGAGGGTGAAGTCGAAGTCGAAGTCGAAGCCGGATCGGCTGAGGCAGGTCGCGAGGCTGGAGAGCCCCGTAGCCGTGGGCGCGGCAGAGGGCGTCGCCCACGAGGCGGTCGAGATTCAGCCGGCTCGAGCAGCGAGGGAGAGACTGCGACCTCTGATACGGCGGGCGCGGGCGAGAGTGAGAAGTCCGGACGGCGCTCGGCATCGCGCTTCGATGAGGTCTCCGCCTTCGATCTGCTCGAGGATGAACCCCGCGGCGAGAGCGAGGATTCGGCGGGACGTTCGCGTCGCCGCGGACGTTCGCGTCGCCGGGGCGGTCGTAGCCGCGGCGGTGAGCAGGAAGAATCGGGCGGAGACGACGCGCCCGTACCAGGTGGCGCTCGTCCAGAGCGGAGCGGGGCGACCAGTGCCTCGGATGATGTCGTAGAAGAGGAGACTCTCGAGACCGACGATCCGGAGATGCAGGGCGGTCTCGCGGCGTTGCCCGAGGAGGTGACGGATGCCGCGACCGTTCCGGTCCCGAGCTACGAGGACGACGAAGAGTCCGAGCCGGGAGAGGAGGAGGAGAAGGCGGCGGTCCTCGAGCGCGAGCGCCGCCGGCTCAGCCGCAGCAGCGCAAAGAAGGGACTCGAGGCTCCGGAAGAGCCGCCGAAGCCTCCTCGGCGCCGCGTGGCCATCGTGGCCCACGCCGATCGCGACTCGCTGCTCGGCGCGGTTCTGCTCGCACGGGATCTGCGTCTGGTCGAAGGCATCTGGGTCTACCAGCAGTCAGAGCTGATGACGTTCTTCCGCGGGGTGACGACCGATCTGCGCGAAGAGACCCCGATCTACCTGATCGGCTTCACGCCTTCGCCCGCACGTGACGTGATCCAGGCGGCGGCCCTCTACCGGGATCGACTGACCTGGATCGATCATCACGATTGGCCGCCGGAGGATCTCGTTGGCCTGCGCTCCGCGATCGGTGAAGAATTCGTGATCACCGGGCCGGGTGCGCGAAGCTCCCTGCCGATCATGTTGCAGAGCTTTACGCGCCGCAGCCGGTTCTCGGACAAGCTGGTCGATCTGGCGGCGGGCCGCTTCAGCGAGCACGACTACGAGCGCTGGGGACGACTCTGGTGGTATCGGCTCGGTGAGCTGGCAGGGCAGAGCGGGAAGCGGCGCAACGATCTCGACCCCCTCCTGAGCGGCCGCCCGAGTGATCTCGCGAAGGAGGCCTCCGAGGCGGAGACTCCGCCGATCCCGGAAGAGGTCAGCTATGTCTCCGAGAGGGACTTCCGGCTGGTCCACTTCGCGGGGCATTCCATGGTGGTGCTCGAGGTGCCCGAGGCGTTGGATCTTTACCTGGCCGCGCGGATCGCCCGTGAACGTTACGGAGCCTCGCTCTCGCTTGCGTACTGCGCGGCGGACGACTTCATGTCCCTGGCGGGGGACGACAACTCGGCGCGTCGGGCTCTCGATTGCGGAAGCATGGTCGAGCACCTGGTGGACAAGTTCGCCTGGGTCGAGGCCCTACCGGACGCCGACCATGTGGCGCGCTTCCGGGTTCGGGATCTCGTTTCGAAGCCCGAGCGTATCGACGAGGTCGTGGGCGCGATCGCGATGGGGCGCTCGCTGCTGGATCGTTGATCGCGTCCCCGTGCGGAGTGGCGAGCGGGGTAGCGAGGGGAGTCGTCAGCGGAGCAGTGAGCGGTCGCGCGAGTGAAGTTCCCGGCGGAGTCGTGAGTGGAGTGCAACCTCGTAGAAATATTTGCATCGGCTCAGGGAGAGGGGCCGACCGTCGGATCCTCCACGATCTTCGTTCGCTTTGGCGAATGCGACCTGCGCTGTGATTGGTGTGACTCGCCTGGGACCTGGCGCCCGGCGCGCCAGTGGAGACTCGAGGTCGAGCCCGGCAGCGCCCGCTTCAGCGAACATTCCAACCCCGCGACGCTCGATCGGATCGTCGCGGGGCTGGAGGCGCTCGACGTTGCGCACCATCGCTATCTGAGTCTCACCGGCGGCGAGCCGCTGCTGCAAGCTGCGGCCGTCGGGGCTCTACTCGAGCGGCTCGAGGGGACGGGGCCGCGGCTTCTGCTCGAAACCCACGGACTGGCGGTGGATGCCTTCGAGACGGTACGCGAGCGCGTCGATATCGTGTCGATGGATTGGAAGCTCGAGCGGGATGTTCGCTGGGCGAAGCGGCAGGAAGCGGAAGAGCGCGCTTCCTTCGACGACCTCCACGAACGATTCCTGCAGCTCGCTCGGGAGACGTGCGATGTCTACGTCAAGATCGTCGTCGTGCCCCATACCCGCGCGGAAGAGCTGAACGCGGTCTGCTCGCGCATCGCGGCCGTCGATCGCGGGATCCCTCTCATCCTGCAGCCCGTGACGCCAATGGGCCGCATCAAGGAGGGAGTGGAGCCCGCGGCGATGCTGGGACATCTGCGCGCGTGTGAAGAGCGCCTGGACGACGTCCGCATCATTCCGCAGACCCATCGGATGTATCACGCGCTCTGAGATCGGCCGCTGCGACGGGCTCGCGGCAGCTCGCGCCGCAACACCGCCAGCTCCTCGCTCCCCGCGCTCGCCGGGTGGGCGCCGAAGCGCTCCGCCAGGTAGGACTCGGTGAGGGAGCGGAACGCGGTGCTCGCGGCTTCCGGGATTCGGGCTTCGAGGGTTGCCGCGAAATCTCGCGCGCCGCACGACGGGGTGCGAGTGTGCCCGCGTCTTCGCAGCAGCCGCAGTGCACTGGCATAGTAGCCGGGCATCGGCACGCTCCCCTCGCTCCGTTTTTCCAGGCGGCGGGCGATCGCGATGCCCCCCGCGACGATCAAGACCAGGAGCAGGACCGGCAGCGCGCTCTTGCCTGCGCCGATCTTCCAGTTCGAGGCCGGGGCCAGCCCATCGGTCTGCTCGGGCCCGGGCGCCGGCTCGTGCCACGCCTGCCAGAGCGAGTAGGTGAAACGAATCGCCTGGACCTGATCCGAGGTATCGAAGTCGACCACGCGCTGGTACCACCAGAGCTCGATCGCGCTCGCGACATCGCTCAGGCGGTCTGCGAAGGAGGCTGGGACGGCCGCGCGCAGGCGCAGGTCGGGTGGAGTGGGGTCGTAGCGAACCCAGCCGGCATCCTCGTAGTGGACCTCGACCCAGGTATGGGCGTCCGAGCGCGCGAGTTCGACGAAGTCGCCGAGCTCGTTCTTGCGTCCCCCCGCGAAGCCGTTCACGAGTCGGCTGGGGATGCCGAGCGAGCGCACCAGGATCACCATTGCGCTGGCGAAGTACTCGCAATGCCCCGACATCCCGTCGAGCAGGAATCCCTCGACGGGAGAGCGTCCTCCCGCCGTGTTCATCGCAGGAGGCGCGTCGGTATAACGGCCCTGACTTCGCAAGTGGGCCTCGACGGCCCGCACGCGATCCGCGTCGTTCGCGGCTCCCTTCACGATGCTCGCAGCCAGCAGCGGAATCTCGCCCGAGAGGGCCGGCAGGTCGAGGAAGGCATCCTCCCGACGCGCGGGAGCTGCGGTCCGGTCGCGGCGCAGCGCTTCATCATCCGGCTGATGGGCCTCGGTTCGGATCGTGTAGCGGATGCGTTCGTCCATCTGTCCCGGCGCGTACAGGCTTCCATTGACGTCGACCTCCACCCGATGGATCGCGCCGCTGACTTTCCGCGCCTCCCCAGCTCCGAAGAGCACACTACCCTGAACGGGCTCCCGTACGATGCGCTGCACCAGGGCCTGCCGCGCGGGTCTGCGGGCGAGGTCGATGCCGAAGGTCGGGCTGCCACCGGGGGCCGAGTGAATGGGAGGAGTGACCGACCATAGGCGGCCGTCGAAATGATCGAAGGAGAGCCCACGCCAATAGCCTTGGCGAGTCGGTGGCGCCTCCCCCTCGAGGGTTTCGACGCGCAGCACGACGGCCTTGTCCAGGCGGATCTGCCCGATCGTCCCGAGCTCGACGCGATCGGTGAAGCCCGCCACCGCCTGGGAATTCGCGGTTCGGCTCTGGATGATCGAGGAGCGAAAGCGCGGCAGCACGCCGAAGAGCACGAGGGCGAGGAGCACCGAGAAGACCGACGCCATCGCGGTGAGGCGAATCAAGCCTCCGTGAACCTCTCGCGGGCCTGGGTGATGCTCGCCCGCCTCGATCGCTTCACTGCGCAGGGTGTGGACCATCAACGTCCAGCTCGTCGCGACCAGGAAAAGCAGCGTGAGCAGGAGAAAGAAGACGCTGTCGGTGAGATTCGCGGCCAGCACGACTTGAAAGAGTGAGAGGGTGACGAGCATGAATTCGGATTGACGTGGGCGGGCGTCCATCAGCTGGAGTCCCTGGGTGAGGGCTGCGAAGTGGGCGAGGGCGATGGTCGATGAGTGGGTCTGGAGGAAGACGAAGCTCGAGAGCAGCAGGATCGCGCCGAGTCCGAGATTCAGGACGATCGGACTGCGCTGGTGACGTAGGGGTGTGAGCCGGCGAGCGAAAGAGAATCCGATCGCCATGAGCGCGGCGACGATCGCCCAGATGGCGAGCTGGCCCGTGATCGTGAGGGTTGCGGTCGCAACGAGGACCATCACCCAGGCGGAGGCCGGACGAGGATCTTCTACGCTTGCGCGCTGTCGGCGGGCGTTCACAGCGCTCTTCTCACCGGGGCGAGCGCTTCTTCGTCGTCGCGAGCTGGACGGGCGACGTCGCGGGGCCGGAGCGCGACGCGCGCCAACAGCGAGAGCAGCCGCGTGCGCTGATGCGAGCCCACCTCGGGAGGGATGCGCTCGTGATCCGTCACGAGTCCCACCCGGAGTCCAGCCTCGAGCTGGGTCGCCACCTCTGTCGCAGCCAGCGAGACCCGGCGCTCGAAGTCTGCGCGCGCCTCCTCGGATGCTTCGCTGATCTCCCCCAGGTCAGGATCCCCCGGTGCATGGGTGCGGAGCCGGACGATCAGCTCGGCGCTGCGTTCCTCTTCGGGATCGCGCACGAAGAGGTCCCCCCGGCGCAGGGACGATCCCCAATGGACCCGGCGCATGGAGTCGCCGATCGCGTACTCGCGTAGGCCCGCGACGTTGCTTCCTTCGCCGCGTCGGATCGTTGCGCTACCTGCGTGGTTTCGCGAGAGCCTCGGGGGCCGTGGCGGGCCGAGGTCGAGGATCGCGGGGTAGACGAGGGTCGTCTCCACGATCTCGATCGTGCGCGACTTCAGAAAGAGCCCGAATGGAAAGCGAGTGGCGACCCGAACGCCGTGGAAGTGAAGCTCGCCCCGGCGCGGCGGCACGAGGGAGTAGGCACGCGACTCGGTCGCGCCCGGTCCGATTCGCAGGGCAAAGACGCATCCCAGCTCGTGGACGCGGCGCACTCCCTTGCCGCGCGGCCCCTCGCCCCCCGCCAGCGCCGGTGAGTCCGGGCTCCCGAGATCCTCTACCTGAACGGCAAACGCCGGAACCCGGCGCTGATTGTTCCGGATCTCGATCAGCAACGGGTTCTTCGCCCCGGCCAGGATTTCCCGGGGTGGTGTGCGCCGGACTTCGATGCCGCGCAGGGCCGATTCAGAGAGCACGCCGGACAGAACGAGGAACGCGAGCAGCAGGGAGAGAACGACGTAGAGGAGGTTGTTCCCGGTGTTCAGCGCGGCGAAGCCAACGGCCATGATGATGAGCAGGAAGGTCCAGCCGGCCCGGGTGGGTCGCAGCTGACGGGGCATCCGGGTCGAGGATCGCAGTCGAGCGCGGGCCCAACGGACGAGGTCGGGGTCCATGGCCTAGAGAGGGACCGGAACGCGGTCCAGGATCTCCCGCAGGATCCAGCGGGGCTCCTCGTCTCCGGGCCGCACGCCTCCGCGCAGGTTGATG
>CBDUYG010000014.1:0-19564 GCA_965371385.1 uncultured Myxococcales bacterium
ATGCCCTCCTTGCCCGCAGACTTCGCGTCCAGACTTGCGAGCGTCTGCGTCATCGTGCTCCTCGCACTCAGCCTGCTTCGCCTCGATGCCGGCTTCCTCGGGTGGGTGAGCCAGACCGGGCCCGCCCAGCAGGTTCTCGGGATGGTCGCCCCTTTTCGCTCCAGCAACAGCTACGGGCTCTTCGCGGTGATGACCACCACGCGGCCGGAGATCATCATCGAGGGAAGCAACGACGGCGAATCGTGGCAGGCCTACGAGTTCCACTGGAAGCCGGGCGCCCTCGACCGACGTCCGCGCTTCATCGGACCCCACATGCCGCGCCTCGACTGGCAGATGTGGTTCGCCGCGCTCGGGAGCTGCCAGAGAGAGATCTGGCTCCAGAACTTCCTCGTTCGCCTGCTCGAGGGATCACCGTCGGTACTCGACCTGCTCGCCTTCGATCCCTTCCCAGAGGCGCCCCCGCGCTACCTCCGGTCGACCCTCTACTCGTACGAGTTCAGCCCGATCGGATCCGGCTCGAGTGACTGGTGGATCCGGAAACGCCTCGGCTCCTTCTGCCCGACACTCGCTCTCGTCGACGGGCAGCTCCACTCGGTTCAGCTCGAGCGGGATTGATGGGCGTACGAGTCCTGCGCGAGCAGAGCATCGGTCCGGACCCGAGTTCGATGTATGCCCGCATCCCCGTCCGGCTTCCCTGGCAGGCGAGCCGGAAAAACGCGAAGCTCCCGTCAGCATGACGGCATCCCGTGTTCTTCGACTCCTCCCGTTGACGGCGCTCCTTGCCCTTCCCGGGGTCTTCCTGCTTGCGAGCGACAGCAGCGCGCTCGAAGCCATCCATATTGCCCTCGCGGGGCCCACCTCCGGCCCCAGCGCCCAGGACGGCCTCTCGGCGGTGCGCGCCGCCGAGATGGTCTTCGAACGGGCCAATCGCGAGGGCGGAATCGGCGGTCGGCCCATCGTGCTCGACGTCTACGACGATCAGAACGATCGGGAGAAGGCGCGCGCCAACGCTCCGCAGATCGTCGCCCAGCGCCAGACGGTCGCCGTCATCGGTCACAACTTCAGCACCTGCTCGATCGCCGCGGGCGAGGTCTATGCGGCCGGCGGCCTGCCGGCGATCTCGACGGCGTCGACCAACATTGCCGTCACCCGGAACAACGACTGGTACTTCCGGGTGATCTACAACGACGCCCTTCAGGGCCGCTTCATCGTGCTCTATACGAAAGAGGTGCTAGGCGCCTCGAGCATCGGCATCGTGCACGAGACGGATGCCTACGGGTCCTACCTCGGCAGCGTGATGAACGAAGCGGCCCCCGGAATCGGACTCGAGGTCGACGGCGTCTGGAGCTTCGAGCCGGGCGCCCCGGATCTCTCCCGGCGTCTGGAGTTCATCGCGAAGAGCATCGCTCGACCGGATGGCCCCCCCGCGGTTCTGTTGGCCGTCCAGCCCTCGGCCGCCGTCACCCTGGTGAAGCGCCTTCGTGAGCTCGACTACCCTGGCGAGATCGTCGCCTCGGATACGATCGCCTCCCAGGCCTTCGTGGACGGCTTCCGCGACCTCCCGAACGAGCGCAGCCGCCGGGGCTTCTACTCGGACGGGATCTACGTCAGCACACCCTTCCTCTTCGATACCGCGGGCAGGCGCGCGAGCGAGTTCGTCGAGCAGTACGTCGCCCGCTATGGCGAATCTCCGGACTGGTACGCCGCGTTCGCAGCCGATGCCGCGACGGTCCTGGTCGAAGTCATGCGAAGAGCCGAGCTCTCGCCCAGCGAGGAAACGATCGACGAGGACCGCCGCGCCCTGCGCGACGCCCTCGCCCAGCTCGACGTATCCGATCCCGTCGAAGGGGTCACGGGGACGACCTTCTTCGACTCTGTGGGAGATGTCGAGAAGCCCGTTCCGATGGGCCGCTTCAAGAGCGGTGAGCTGGTTTCGGCCTTCACCCAGCTCCGCATGCTGCCCGGGCTGGCTCGCATCGAAGATCTCGCTGCGAGCCTCGACCCGGAGCGGGTCGTCGTATCTGACGGGAGCTTCTTCTATCGCACGGATGTGGCTCGGGTCGGGGTGCGCTCCATTCGCTTCGGCGATGTTGATTTCAAGGCCGGCACCTTCGACCTCGAGTTCGATCTCTGGTTCCGGCACCGGGGGGGCCGGGACGTCGAAAACATCGTCTTCGTCAATGCCATCGAGCCCGTCGTTCTCGCCGAGCCGGTGGACACATGGAGCCGCGACGGACTCCGCTACAGCCACTATCGCCTGCACGGGACGTTCTCGACGGATAGCCAGCCAAGCCGATACGATAGCCACACGCTGGCGCTGAGCTTCCACCATCACGAACGAACCCGGGACGATTTGATCTACGCGATCGACTCCCTCGGAATGAATCTCGGGCGCAGCGCGACTCCCGCCGAGCGCCTGCGCCATGCACGCAAGAAATTCCCTCCCGCGAGCAGATGGGATCCGAGCGGCTTCATCCTCTTCGAGTCCGAGGCCGATGAGCACGGATTCGGCCATCCCAGTTTTCTCGACTCGAGGGGATCGGTGAGGCGTTTTTCTCAGCTCACGATGGGCCTCGTCCTGACTTCGAATAGCCAGAACTGGCTTGGCGGTCTGCCTGAGTCCTTCCGCAAGGCCCTCGTCGGCTTCTCCCTCATCGCGAGCGTGGCTCTCCTCTTCTGGATTCGCAGCCCTTTTCCCCGCCTGCGCTGGACGCTCCAGGTCGTCTTCGCCCTCATCATCCTGAGCGGCGCGGAGCGGTTGATCGGGAACGCCATGCTCGACAGCTCCGGCCGGGAAAATCTCGACTCGCTGACCCGTCTCTTCGAGATCCTCTGGTGGGTCGTCCCCGCCATCCTCGTCAATGCCGCCGTGAATCGCTTCATCTGGGCGCCCGCCGCGGAGGCTTCGGAGCACGCCGTCCCCAGTGTGCTGCGCTACTTCGTGAGCTTCCTGATCTTCCTCTTCGCGTTCTTCGGTGTTCTTGCCTTCGCCTACGATTACAAGCTGACGGGCCTGCTCGCGACCTCGGGCGTGCTCGCGATGATCATCGGGCTCGCCGTGCAACTCAACATCACGAACATCTTCGCGGGGGTCGCGCTCAATCTAGAGCGCCCCTTCCGGGTCGGCGATTGGATCATGATCCACGGCCGCACACCGAACCCGGAGAACGGCGTCATCGGCCAGGTCACCGACATCAACTGGCGAACGACTCGCCTGAAGACCGCGGAAGAGACCGAGATCGTGGTGCCCAATGGCGTCATCTCCGAGAAGACGATCACCAATTTCATGTCGCCAGGAGAGATGAGCCGCTTCGACATCTTCTTCACGATCGCTCACACGGAGCCGCCGGATCGCATCATCCCGATCCTGAAGCAGGCGGTCACCGCAGTGCTGGGCGCAGAGAACGACGGTCCCCTCGCCGAGCCGCCACCCAGCGTCCGGGTCAACCGCACGACCGAGCTCGGCATCGAATACATGATCCGCTATCGGCTGATTCCCCGCCTCGTCTCCCTCGCAAAGGCGCGGCACACGATCAACGAGAGCGTGATCCGGCACCTCGGCGCGGAAGGGATCGAGCTCGCGCACCCGCGGACCGAGGTGATCTCACCGAAAAGCTGAGGAGCTGAGGAGCGCTGCAGGATCCGACAGGGACACGTCCTCCCCTCTAATCCGGCTGTGCTCCCGCCTCTGGTGTCAGAATCACGAAGGCAGGGTTCTGATATACGAGGCTTGGATGTTCGGGCCACCACTCGCCTTCCGGCTTCCGCAAGACGGCGAAGAAATTCTGTTCCTCTCCAACGATCTCGAAGAGGGCCGTCGCGAGAGTGTCACTTTCGATGCCAGGCCACCTCTTCTCGCGCCGAATCTCCGCGAGAAGCATCCAATTGATTTCGAAGAGCCGGCGATAATTCGGAAGCTTGTCCGTATGGATGCTCTGCCTGGCCGCCACGATCCGCCGCTGACTCAAGACGGAGAATCGACTCCGGTCCCAATGGACCGAGGGAACCACGAAGAAGTCCACCTCAGCCGTATTGCTCCGCACCCAATCGACCATCTCCTGCTCCATCCGGGACGTCCGGTCGCCCCCCTTCAACATCGTGACCGTTCCAGAGAATGCCCATGGATCCACGGCCGCCATCTCGCCATGAGCTCGCGTCCAGCCGTTCGCGGAGATCGACCCGGCCCCACACAGCAGGAGCATCGAGGGTACGAGGATGCGCGTGGCGCGGCTCCGCTCCTTGACTATTTCACTCAGCGCGAGGACGATCACGAGGCCCAGGGGCAACGACCACAGAAGCACGATCTTGTACTCGTTATGGTCGGGCATTTCGATGAACGGAAAGAGTAGGAGACCGATGGGGCCGACCCATGCGAACCACCGCGTGCGCGCGCGATCGATCGACTGCAGCCGCCGGAATTGGAGATAGACGCCTGCGATCAGCGCGACGGGGAAGACCCAGATCATCTTCTGCATGGCCACCAGATGCCGCAAGAGATCGAGTGGAGCCAGCTCGATAGAGGTCGTCCCTCCCATGAGTGAACTCGCCCGGATGAGGAAGGGCGCGATGATGATGTGGCAGAGCACGAGCGGCCAATAGCGGATGATTTCTTTCTGCAGTCGACGCCGGGCATCCTCCAGCGACATCGACAGGTCGAACTGGGTCGCGACCACGAGCCCGATCCACAGGTCGTACGCGAGCAGCGTGACAGGGCTGAAGAAGCCCATGGCCAGCGTACATACCCAACACCACGGATTGACCCTCTCATCACCGCGCCAGCGCGACACGCACTCCCACTGAAACGCCAGAGCGAAGGCGGCGAAGGCGGCGAAGGCGGTCGGAAAGCTGCTGAAGTTGAGAAACTTGTCGACCGTGGACGTGATCCGCAGATCCATCCCGACGAGGGTGACTTCCTTGAAGAGCTGGGTCGCCGAAGTCGTGATCCGAAGCATCCCCAGCGTGAATAGCGGGAATCCGAGGCTGAACGCGATAGTCATCCCCAGACGACGCGCGAGGACGAAGAGCGCCAGACACGTCGTACCCAATGCCAGCGACCCGACGATTGCGTTCGCCTCGAAGGGCGCGATCTGCCCGATCTTCATGACGGAGACGATCAGGACATGCCATGGCCAGTAGAAGTTGACCGGCTCACCCGCCGCATGCACATTGGTCGGAGGAATGATCCCGTTGAAGATCTGATAGACGTAGGCCGCGTGAAAGCGCCCGTGGTAGCTCTCCATCAACCCGGTGCTGAGGGTCATCACCCCATGATTGAAGCAAGCGGCGACGAGAAAGAGGCCTGCGCCGACAGCGACTACCTTTGCAACCTTGGGGGGGATCCGCATGCCGAATGCTAGCCGATTCATCAAGCGCGGCGATGTCGCGGAAATGCCTGAGGCATCTCGGCTACTCGACGATCAACCTGGCAAACTCGTCGAGGGCAGGCAGTATCACGTCTCGCGAAGCCGACGGGGCGGGAAAGAGAACGCGAGTCACCTCGGCCTCGATGCAGCGCCCCATCAATTCAGCATTGGCCGGGCAGAAGTAGATCGAGACATCGAAGCCCGCCGCATCCCGGCCCGCCTCCGCGAGCTTCTCGTGAAGCAGGGGAATCTGTCCGATCGGGTCGGCGTCGCCCTCGCCCATCAGCGGAATCCAGCCATCCCCGTATCGGACGGCTCGCCGGATCGCCCGCTCTCCCACGCCCCCCACGTGCACGGGAGGGTGAGGCTTCTGCACGGGCTTCGGCCACACATGGCAGGGATCGAAGTCGACCCACTTGCCGTGATACTCCGCCTGCTCCTCGGTCCAGAGCTGCTTCATGGCCTCGACCTTCTCGCGCAGGATCCCGAAGCGCTCATTGTGAGCGATGCCGTGGTTCTCCAACTCGGGTTGGTTCCAGCCTCCACCGACACCGAAGTGGAAGCGCCCGCCGGAATACACGTCGAGGCTCGCCACCTGTTTGGCCGTCTGGAAGACGTCGCGCTGGGCAGCCAGGCAGATCCCAGTACCGAGCTGGATCGTCGAGGTCGCTTCCGCCGCCATCGCGAGAGCGACGAAGGGATCCGCTACGGCGTAGTACTCGCGAGGTAGCCCTGGCTGTCCCTCTTCGGGAGGGCCCGGGGTCATCGGCGCGATCGGCATGTGGGAATGCTCCGCGAACCAGATCGACTCGAAGCCCCGCGCCTCGGCGGCCTTGGCGAACTCGCCCGGGTGCATGGAGATATCGGTGGGGAAGTAGGTCAGTCCAAATTTCATGAGGCGAAGTCTATCACGTCGGAGGGCGTGGGACGTCGAGGCCTCGAGGCACGGTCCGGGTACGCGTGGTAGTGTGTCTTCCTCATCGTGATCGACGCCGATTGCAAATCCGCTCGGAGGCCCATGCGCGAATGCCAACCCCGATCCATCGCCGACCGATCGACCTCACGCTCTGCTTCTTCTTCGCGATCTCCGTCCTCTATGGATTCCTCTTCAGCCTGCCCGAGGGCCTGGGCGTGCCGGTCTCGGAAGACAGCCCCTGGCCTCCCCTGCGTGCGCTCTACGACTGGGCCCTTGCCGAGGAGCCCGCGCATCTCGCCCCCCCGCCGCAGCTCATCGCGAGCTGCCTCTTCGATGGCTTCTTTCAATCCCCGGCGCTGGTCGCCGTGATCTACGGCCTGGTGCGGCAGCGGCCATGGATGCGCAAGTGGTGGGTGTCCTTCTACGCCGGCGCCGCCGTCACGAATATGTTCTTCTACTTCTTCCAGACCTTCCTTGGGCCCCATCCGCCAACGAACGTCGCCTACTACCTCGCGTTCAACCTGCCCTGGCTCTTTGCGCCGATCGTCCTCCTGATCCGGGTTCATTCGGCGGATTACGATGAAACCGCGGGCGAAGTCAGAGCCGAGACATGAGGATTCGATGCTACGACGAGTGCGACGAAGAGCAGGTCGTCGCGCTCTGGCAGATTTGTTTCCCGAACGATCCGCCACGCAACGAGCCTCGAAGTGTCATCCAGCGCAAGCTGGCCGTGGACCCGGAGCTCTTTCTCGTGGGAGAGAACTCGGGGAGCATCATCGCGTCGGCGCTGGGCGGATACGACGGATTCAGAGGCTGGATCTACCATCTCGCCATCACGCCCGAACGGCGCCGCGAAGGGCTGGCGAAGCAGATGATGGGAGAGATCGAAGCCCGTCTCGCGGCACGCGGCTGCCCGAAGCTGAATCTTCAGGTCCGAAGCTCGAACGCAGAGGTAATCGCGTTCTACCAATCCCTGGGATACTCGATCGAGGAGAACGTCGGAATGGGAAAGGTGCTCGAGGGGAGGCAATGAGTCACGATTCCGGGAGCCAACGAGAATGAGCTACGACCCCTTCGTGCGCGGCCCGGCTCCGGTTGGAGTGCGGGGCTACGAGATCATCGACGAGGCACGTGACCGCAAGGTTCCCGTCGAGATCTGGTATCCGGCATCCGACGACTTCCGCGGCCACGATCTCGATCCGGAGACCCAGGACCGTTACAACGCCTTCGAAGGCGCGCCCATTGCCCTTCAGAAGGCCGTCCGTGACGCCACTCCCCGCGACGGCGCCCTCCCCCTCGTCGCTTTCTCGCACGGCGGCTTCAGCCATCGCCGCTCGGGATCCGAGCTCTGCACTCACCTGGCCAGTCATGGCTATGCGGTGACCGCGGTCGATCATATGGGCGGGACGATGGCCGACATGATGTACGACATGCAGCACCCCGACGCGAGCGAGCGACGAACCGCCACCGCCATGAGCGGCGAGCTCCGACCGGGCGACATCCGCTGCACGATCGACTTCATTGCCGCTGGCGGCGCGGGCGCGTTGAGCGAGCAGATCGACGCCGAGCGCTATGGCATGACGGGTATCAGTATCGGCGGCTGGACGACCCTCGCCCTCAACGAACGCGATCCCCGGATCGCCGCATCGATGCCCATGGTCCCGGCCTTCGGCCGCACTTCCCTGGGAGACGTGAGCCCGGGCGAGCTGAACCTGGGAGCCTGGCCCCACGAGATCCCCGTCCTGCTCCTGGCCGCGGGCTGGGATGGGATCGTGCGCATCGACGAGCTTCACCGCCTCTACCGCGAGCTCGCCCGGCCCAAGCAGATGCTCGTCCTGTGCCGAGGCGGGCATATGCACTTCGGCGACGGCGCGGCCTTTCGCCATGAGATCATGCGGGAGCAGTTTTCACAGGAATCGATGAAGGCGATGGGCAGCAGCGCCGATTTTGCGAACGCCGCGAAGGAGATGCGCCCCTTCGCGGAGCACTGCCCAGCGGAGCACGGTCTCGATCTGGTTCGGGGCTCCGGGCTGGCCTTCTTCGACGACGTGCTGCGGCGTCGAAGCGATGCAGGCGAATTCATGAAGAGCGATCTCGTCGCCACCTTCGCGGCGCGGGAGATCGAGGTCGAGGAGTACTGAGATCGGGCCCGGGTCGCGTCTCCGCGCGCACACGGTCCGCGCCTGTCGGCAGGCCGCATGCAGGCCACGAGCAGACCGCAGATACACCAGAGGAGAATCATCGTGAAGATCGGCGCCATCTTTCCAACCACCGAGATCGGAGACGATCCCGCGGTGATCCGCGACTGGGCCCAGACGGCGGAGGGGCTCGGCTACGACTACATCCAGTTCTACGATCACGTGCTCGGCGCCGAGCACTCGGACCGCACCCCGCCCTTCCTGGGGCCCTATACCGAAGAACATCCCTTCCACGAGCCCTTCGTCGTGATGAGCTATCTCGCGGCACTCACCGAGCGGATCGAGTTTTCGACCGGCATCCTCATTCTTCCCCAGCGCCAGACGGCGCTGGTCGCGAAGCAGGCCGCCGAGCTCTCCCTGCTCTCGGGAGGACGTCTTCGGCTCGGCGTCGGAACCGGCTGGAATCACGTCGAGTACGAGAGCCTGGCGGTCGACTTCGCGGTGCGTGGGAAGCGTTTCGACGAGCAGATCGACGTCCTTCGAAGGCTTTGGAGCGAGCCGCTGATCGACTACCGGGGAGATTTCCATCGCGTGGATCGAGCCGGGATCCTGCCCCGACCAGACGAGAAGATCCCGATCTGGTTCGGCGGCTTCAGCGAGGTCGCGTTCCGGCGCGCCGCGCGCCTGGGCGACGGCTTCATCTACGGCAGCAGACCGACGCGCATGATCGGCATGCTCGAGAGAGTGCAGCAGCTCGTGCGTGAGCAGGACCGCAATCCCGACGAGTTCGGCGGAGACGCATTGATCGACTTCAGCTCCCCCCAGGAGAACTGGAGGAGCGAAGTGGCGCTCTGGGCCGAGAAGGGCGGAACCCACATCGCTCTACGCGCCATGGATACGGGGGCGGAGTTCGTGGGCGAACGAGTCGTCGGATACGAAGGTCCGAAGAGCTACATCGATGCGCTCGAGACTTTCATGAATACGATCTCGTAGGTCTGAGCGCGGCGCCACGAGTGCCCGACCTTCGGAACTCGATATTTACCTCGACCACTTCCTCGACCGCTACCTCGACTGCGGACCTCGACTCGAAACCTCGACTGCAGACCTCAGACCTCCAGGGGAAACAGACGGCGCCGGGCGTGGACTCCTGCGCGCCGCAGGGTTAGCGTCCCAAAGGCCCCGGAGTCGCCCGCGCCGCCTCAGCCCGTCCCCAGCCAGCTACTCCCAGAGGAGGACCGATGCCGATCGAAACCCGTAAGACCTACTGCCGCATCTGCACCGCCTACTGTGGTCTCGAGGTCGATGTCGATGTCGATGTCGACATCAAGGGCGAAGGCAAGGAAAGAGGCGAGAAGATCGTCGCCCTTCGCGGCGACCGGAGCGACCCCCTCTCGACCGGATACACCTGTATCAAAGGGCGGCAGCTCGAGCATCAGCAGGCGGGGCCGGGGCGGCTGCGGAGCTCTCTCGTGCGCTGCTCCGATGGCAGCTTCGAGTCCATCGCGACATCCACTGCCATCAGCGAAGCGGGCCGCAAGCTCAAGGACATCCTCGACCGCTACGGCCCGCGCGCCATCGCGAGCTACAGCGGCACCGCCGCCTACTCGAACGCCGGCACCCTGCCCCTGATCCGCGCCTGGCACCGCGGCTTCGGCTCGATCTCCAACTACTCCACGCTCACGATCGACCAACCGTCGAAGATCATCGCCGTCGCGCGCATGGGAGTCTGGGGAGCCGGCCACCACACCTTTGCGAGCGCGGATGTGATCATGAGCATCGGGAACAACCCGATCGTCTCCGGCCTCACCCTGCCCGGCGGAATCCCAGGCACCAATCCTGTGAAGACCTTCGAAGACGCACGTCGCCGGGGGCTCAAGGTAATCTGCGTCGACCCCCGACGCAGCGAGGTCGCTCGCCGCTCGGACATTCACCTCCAACTGCGCCCGGGTGAGGACGCCACCCTGCTCGCAGGCATCCTCAATTGGATCCTGAGCGAAGGGCTTCACGATCACGACTTCTGCCGCGATCATGTCGACGGCCTCGATGAACTGAAGAGCTCTCTGGCCGGCTTCACGCCCGACTACGTCGAACGCCGTGCGGGCGTACCCAAGCAGCAGATGATCGACGCCGCGCGGCTCTTCGCCGCTGGGCCCCGCGGCTGCGCGTCTTCCGGAACGGGGCCTGACATGGGTCCTCACCCTTCCCTCACGGAGCATCTCATCTCGTGCCTCAACGGCATCTGCGGCCGCTACAACCGGGAGGGCGAGGCCATTGCGAACCCCGGTGTGCTCGGTCCTCCGCTCCCGCGCCCTGCCCAGGTGATCGCGCCCGAGTTGCTACCCCCCGGCCTGCACTTCGGCAAGGGGCCCGATTCGCGCTTCCGTGGCCTCAAGCAGATGTTCGATGAGATGCCCACCACGACGCTGGCAGACGAGATCCTCGAGCCCGGCCAGGAGCAGATACGCGCCTTGATCGTCACCGGGGGCAACGCCGCCGTTGCCGTACCCGACTCGGCGAAGATGCTGCGGGCGCTGGAGTCCCTCGAGCTGCTCGTCACGATCGACATCTCGCTGACCGAGACCGCCCGACGCTCAGACTATGTGATCGCTGCCAAGCACTCTCTCGAGCGCGAAGACCTGACGGAGTTCATGGATCTCTTCTACGAGGTCCCCTATTCGCACTTCACTCGGGCGGTGGTCAGCCCCGGCTTCGACAGCGTCGACGACTGGGATCCCTTCGTGACCTGGGCCGAGGCGCTCGGCGGAACGATCGAGCTGCCCGGCGGCGAGGTTCCGCTCGGCGCGAAGCTCGAGAAGCTCGACCTGATGAAGCTCGTCCTGCCCGCGACGCGCGTCGAGCTCGAGCGTATGCGAAATCAAGACGGTGGCCATATCTACAGCGAAATCGAGACCACGGTCTCGGCGCCGATCCCCGGCCTCGACGCCCGGCTCCTCCTCACACCGGATGGGATAGTGGAAGAGCTTGCCGAGGTGCACGCCGAGGGGCTGGAAGATCGCAGCGAAGATCGCTTCACCCACCTCCTCATCGTGCGCCGCATGAAGATGGTGCTCAACTCGGTCGGACAGGACTTCCCCCTCTCGGCAAAGAAGGCGAGCACGAACCCCGCCTACATGAATGACATGGACGCCGAGGCTCTTGGACTCGAAGCGGGCGGCGTCGTCGAGATCAGCTCGGAGCACAGCAGCATCCTCGCGATCGTGGAGCCGAGCGACGAGATCAAGCCGGGAGTGATCTCGATGTCCCACTGTTGGGGTCAGGCGACGGCTGAGCCCGGGGAGGCCAAATCGGGCAGTAACACCTCGCGCCTCCTCTCTACCGACGAGGAGTGGGATCCCATCTCCGGCATGGCGCGTATGACGGCCGTGCCGGTAGCCGTGCGCGCCGCCGAAGCCTGAGCCCAAGAGCCATCCCGAAACGCTCCAGGAGAGAGCCATGATCGAGACCGTTACCAGCATCTGTCGATTCTGCCTCGCCCACTGCCCGATCCTGGTCGACGTCGAAGACGGAAGGGTGAGCAGAGTCGTGGGGGATCCGAAGGCTCCCCTCTACCACGGCTATACGTGCCCGAAGGGCCGTGCGATGCCGGAACAGCACAGCCACCCCCAGCGACTGCTCCACTGCCAGAAGCGCCAGCCTTCCGGAAGCCATGACCCGATCGCGAGCGAGCAGGCGATGGACGAGGTCGCGGCGAAGGTGCAGGCGATCCTCGACGAACACGGCCCTCGCTCCATCGCCCTCTACGTCGGCACCAACAGTCTCCCCTACCCCGCCGCGCCGGGGATGGCGAACGCGTGGCTACGAGCGATCGAGTCTCCGATGTTCTTCACCTCGAACACGATCGACCAGCCGGGCAAGCAGGTCGCGGCCGCGCTCCACGGCGGCTGGCAGGCGGGCGAGCACACCTTCGACTCCGCCGACAGCTGGCTGCTGCTCGGCTTGAATCCACTGATCTCGAAGTCGGCCGGGATCCCGAGCCAGAACCCCGGCCGCCGGCTCAAGCAGGCGATCGACCGTGGGCTGAAGCTCGTCGTGGTCGATCCCCGGCGCAGCGAGACCGCCCGGCGCGCCTATCTGCATCTTCAGGCCCACCCGGGTGAGGATCCGACGATTCTGGCCGGCCTCATCCACATCATCATCCGGGAGCGTCTGCACGACGAGGCCTTCGTCGCCGAGAACGCCGAGGGCTTCGCCGAGCTCGACGAGACGGTCGAGCCCTTCACGCCCGAGTACGTGGCACGAAGGGCGGGAGTCGATCGCAACGATCTCATCGAGGCTGCGCGTGTCTACGCCGGAGCAAAGCGAAGCTTCGCCCTCGCCGGAACGGGACCGAGCTTCTCGACCCGCGCCAACCTCACGGAGTATCTCACTCTCAGCCTCAACACGATCTGCGGGCGCTGGAATCGCGCCGGCGAGAAGGGGATTCGCCCCAACGTCCTGATGCCGCCCTACATCCCCAAGGCCCAGCCCTACAAGCCCTATAAAGCCTGGGGCTACGGCGAGAAGCTGCGCGTGCGCGGCCTCAGCAACGCCACGCCCGGCATGCCCACCGGCGCGCTGGCGGACGAGATCCTGCTCGAGGGCGAAGGCCAGGTGAAGGCGCTCTTCTGTCTGGGCGGCAACCCGATGATGGCCTGGCCGAATCAAGCCAAGACCTTCGACGCCCTGAGCAAGCTCGAGCTGCTCGTCACCCTCGACCCGGAGATGTCCGCCACCTCCCGCATGGCAGATTACGTGATCGCACCGAGGCTCACCCTCGAGACGCCGGGGATGACCCAGCCCGCCGAGATGCTCAAGTTCTTCGGACCGACCCTCGGCTTTCCCGAGCCCTACGCCCAGTACTCGCCAAAGGTCGTCGATCCGCCCGAGGGCTCGGACGTGATCGAGGAGTGGGAGTTCTTCTACGGGCTCGCCCAACGCATGAAGCTCCAGCTCATACTGGTCGGCTTCTATGGCTGGGGCCGCCACATCGAGAGCCCACCGATCCTCACCCACCTCGACATGGGCCGGAAGCCTACGACGGACGAGATCTACGAGATCATCACGAAGGGGTCCCGTGTTCCGCTCAGCGAGGTCAAGAAGCATCCTCACGGCCATGTCTTCGAGGAGATCGAGGACGAGGTGGCGCCGCGCGACCCCGACAACGACGATCGCCTGATGCTCGGCGATTCGACCATGCTGGCCGAGCTGCGCGACGTTCGCGGCGAGGATTGGGAGGCGAGTCAGGGCGATGTCGACTTCCCCTTTCGCTTGATTCCGCGCCGCGCCAACAACTTCGTCAACTCGGGCGGACGCAGCCTCGACGCCCTACGAGGTAAACGCCCCTACAACCCGGCCTTTCTGCACCCCGAGGATCTGGCGCAGGTCGGCGTCGAATCGGGGGGAAGGATCGAGATCCGCTCGCGTCACGGAAGCATCGAGGGAATCGCCCAGGCGGACGACGACCTGCGCCCGGGTTGTCTCTCGATGACCCACGCATTCGGTGAGAACCCGGACGAATCGGGAGAGGTGGCGCAGGTCGGGAGTAATACGGGGCGCCTCACGAGCGACGAGATCGATTGCGATCCCTATACCGGCATGCCCCAGCTGGGAAATCTGCCCGTGCGGATCCGGGCTCTGCCTTGACCTCGCACTCCCCCACCGCACGGCCCGAATTGCCCGGATGCGACGGCTGATCGCCCTGCATGGCCGCGGATTCATCCAGCTCGCGCTTCAACCTCGAAGAGAAGGAAATCCTCGTCTTCACGGGGGTCGCCCACGGCCTCACGCACTACGTCGAGCTCACCTATCCCACTCTCGCGATCTTCGTTGCCGCCGAGTCCTCGCTGCCGGTCGAGCAGGTCCTGGGCTGGAGCCTCATCGGTTACGCCCTCTTTGGACTGGGAGCACTCCCCGCCGGATTCATGGCGGACCGCATCGGGAGCAAGCCGCTCGTGGTACTCGGTATCGCAGTCGCAGGGCTTTCGTCGATCGCAGCGGCCCTGGCCCCTGTGGGATGGCCGCTGGTGCTCTGCCTGGCGGGAATAGGACTGGGGGCGAGCACCTATCACCCCGCCGGTATGGGCCTGCTCTCACGTGCCGTGCGTGCGCGCGGCGCGGCGTTGGGAATCAACGGAATCTACGGCAATGTCGGTATCGCTCTCGCACCGGTGACGACGAGCCTGCTCGCCAACGCCTTCGGCTGGCGCACGACCTTTGCGCTGACGGGCGGACTCCTGGTCATTGCCGCGATCGGCGGGCAGCTGCTGCCCTTCCGCGATCCACCGCGCGCCGAAGCACCCTCCGAGAGCGCTGCCGGCAAGACTGCAATTCCCACGCGTCGCATCGTCGTCTTCGTCGTACTCTGTCTCGCCTCGATGCTCGCGGGCTTCAGCTACCGCGCCAATACCGTGGCTCAGCCGGCTCTCTTCTCCGAACGCATCGCCATCCTCGACTTCGGCATGGCCGCCTCGATCGCAATGTTGTTCGGGATCGCAGGGCAGTATCTCGGAGGCCGCATCGCCGATCGCTTCTCCCTGGTATGGGGCTACTTCGCCTTCCATCTCCTCAGCCTGCCGATGCTCCTCCTGATGACCGTGACCTTCGATCTGCCCCTGCTCGTCGCATCATCGATCTTCGTCTTCTTCGCCCTCGGCATGCAGCCGATCGAGAACAGCCTCTACGCCCAGCTCACCCCCGAGCGCTGGCGTTCCACGGCCTACGGCTTGAAATTCACCCTGACGTTCGGCATCGGCTCGAGCGCCGTCGTGATGGTCAAGACGGTCGCGAGCTCGAGCGGCTTCGTGGGGGTCTACCACTTCCTGGTGGGCGTGGTGGTGTTGATCGTCCTGCTGTCCCTGGCAGTCGCGTCGCTGTCGCGCAGATTGCCGAGGGAGCCCGCCATTCCGCTAGATGGGATGCCGCTCCAGGAAGTCGAGTAGCGCTTCGTTCACCGCCCGGGGCTGCTCGACAAAGAGGATGTGGCCTGCCTCCGCGATCTCCACGTACTCCGCTCCCGGGATACGCTCAACCATGAGTTGGGAGTTCTCCTTCGGGACCAGTTGATCGTGGGATCCCGACATCACCAGGGTGGGAACGTCGAGGCCCGCGAGTCGATCGTCGGTGCAGAAGGTCGCGATGCCCATGGCGCGTCGAATCAGCTCCTCCCGCGGATGGGGAACGCGGCGCTTCGTCTCCAGGAAGAAGTCACACTCGCTCGCTCGCTTCGAGGGGGAATCGGGGTGGACCAGGATATCGAGGCTCTCGGGTGCGCCGTCACTCGGCTGACTGATCAACTTCTTCGTCACCTCCAGATCCGGCTGGACGCTCTGCGAGCCACCCATGTTGGAGCAGAGGATGGTGAGAGTCGCGACCCGGCCCGGGAAGTCGAGCGCCAGCTCCTGAACGATCATGCCCCCCATGGATGCACCGAGAACGTGGGCCCGCTCGACCTCGAGCGCATCGAGCAAGGCCACGACATCGCCGGCAAATCGCCTGGGAGTCCGCACCTCATCGTCCTCGGGAAGATGCGTCTCGCCCGTGCCGCGGTTGTCGGCGGTAATGACCCGGTAACGTTTCTCGAGCTCGGGAGTCATCAGCCCCCAGACCTCCCAGGAGCTGGTCAAGCCGCCCACCAGCACGAGCGGGTCTCCCGAGCCTGTCTCTTCGTAGTGGATCTCGATCGGCCCTTCGTTTTCGACGCGAACTTTCGGCATTGGCGCAGCTCCTTTTCGATATCGAATGCTAGCAGCCCTTCATTGAACCCCGACCAATTGTATCAGCGCAATTCGAGTGGCATCAGTCGCGGCTGCTCGGGGGGGCCTTCCACCAGGAAGAGCCGGGGGCGGGTCCCGGCAGCCAGCGCAGATTCGGGAATCATGGCGAGGACGCGGCGCCCCGCGGCGCCATCCACCGGCGCCGGCACGACGGTCTGAATGACACCCCCCATTGCCACGGCAACGTGGGGAGTGGACTCCGGCTCGCGCGCGAGCTCGAGCACGCCGCTGATACGAACGGGGGCGAATCCTTCTTCGCTGGGATCGCGGCTCCCTGGTATGCCGGCGGGATCGAGAGCCACATTGCCGCCGATCTCACCCTCCGCCACCAGACCCTCGAGGCGCCGTCCCGTCAGCTCGGCATGGGGACCGAATCGATAGAGCCCGGCTCCAAACCAGGCGAGCTTCTTGCGAAGGCCGGTGTCATCCAGCCCGATCATCCTGTCGAAGCGCAGCTCCTCCATCGTCTCCGGCTTGGGATGAACGGACCAGAACGCGACCTTGTCCGGCCGCTGCTCGCACGAAACATCGTAGAGGGAGCAGCCGTCGAACTCGAAGCCACCCGAAGAGCCGTCGCCACCCGCTGCAATGTCCGCCCCCACCAGGTCGGCGATGGTCGGCAGGATATCGACGGTCTCGACGTTTCGATCGTCGACGAAGCCCTGGCTCTGGTTCGGCACCTTCACCAGCAGGGGAATACTGAGGATGTCCTCGGGGTGCCGGGTCAGACCGAGGAAGCGCGCATTGTCATCGGGCCAGAACGCCACGCCATGATCGGCTGCGAGCACGATGAGCGATGACTCGTAGAGGCCCAGCTCGTCCAGTCGGTCGAGCAGTTCGCCGAGGAGCCGATCGACGAACTGCAGCTGAAGAAGATGACGCTGGCATGCCTCCTGCTGCCACCAGTCTCCGCTCGTCGTTCGAAACCGTGCGGACAGTCCATACTCCCGGTAGGGGAAGTAGGTCTGTCCGGAGGGCGTGTATCGCCAGGGCCTGTGAGGCAGGGTGCTGTGAATGAAGTGCAGGGACGCTTCGGGATGCTCTTCGATCGAGGAGACGAAACGCCGGAAGTAGTCGGGGTGGGTGCTGAAGCGAGATTCACCAGTGGACCCGTCTGCCTCCTCGCTCCCGGTGGCTGGAGACGCGGCGCCGGCGAAGTCCTTCCACGTCCGGTTGACCGGTGGAAGATCCTCGGCGAGCGAAGGCGGAAGCACGAGGTGGAGGTAGACGACGAAGAGGTCGTCGAAGATGGGCCGCAGGCGCCTCGCGAAAGAGGGTCGAGGCAGGAGGTCGGGATCACTGAGCTGCATCTGGCTCTCGAAGACATTCAGATCGTGGCTTCCCGCCAGCAGGCTGAAGAGGTTGTGGGGATGCTCCGATGCAAGAGCGAGCCTGGGCTTTGTTCCCGGATAACGACCCGTCAGGATGGCGGGAACGGCCTGCTGGGTATAGCCCGCGACCGCGGTGGCGTTCCGAAACCAGGTCGAGTGATCGGCGAGCCGCGCAAAGGCGGGAAACCGCTGCCGATCGATCCGTCCGTCCGCAGCGAGGAGCGAGGAGAGCGGAAGCTCGTCGAAGATCACTACGACGACGGGCATCTTCTCGCGAATCCGCGGAGCCTCGACGACCGGGGGCTCGGCTCGGAATACGAGGGTCCGGATGTCCGGGTCCGCGAGAAAAAGGACGAGGAAGCCGAGGACTCCCAAGGAGCAGAGCTCGATGAATGCACTCAGAAAGGCGCTTCGATGAACGCCCTGGGCGACGAGGACGCCGAGAACGGCAGCGGCCAGGATCGCAAGCGCCGGGGCGCTCTCCGACATTCTCCCGATCAATTGCAGGACGATCAAGGAGACGAGTAGAGCGACGCAGGCCCCATGCGCGACGAGACCGGCCCGCCTGGAAGCGAAGCCTATCGCTCGTGTGAACGCAAAGAGCACCAGGGGAGGAGCCAGCAGCAGCGTCAGGGCGATGAGCACGACGTCTACGGGTGCGCACCGCTGTGCGACGAGAAAGCCCGGAAAGTCCTCGAGCAGACCGAGCAGGGGCTGGCCCACCGCAAAGGCCGAGAGTGCTCCGAGCTGGAGCAGCCGGCCCACCGCAGCCCTGCGGCTACTCACGGGCCCGCCGCGATATGGCCCATGCGATTCGTCGTGCCGCGTCGCCCGTGGAACTCTCCTCAGCCGGGATCCGGCTCGACCGCTCTCGCCTCGAAGCCGGGGCACTCCCTCACCGGCAAGGGCGGATAGGCGGGCAACTCATTGCGCGAGTTCGCGACGCAGCACTGATGAAAAACTGAGCCCCTCGCGCTCACGATCTTGCGAGTGAAGCGGCAGCGAGTGCAGAGTCCCACTGCCCGCTCGTCCTCGATCATCGAATCCTCATCTTCCACGGGACTGCCTTTCAGCGCGAACCGGCGCTCGATCACGCTTTCCTTGCGTGCTCCGAAATGCTTCTCGAGCGGCACACCGCCGACCCGCTGGCATCACGCCGCCAACTCGGCGACAATCTCTCCAGAGCCCCGATGCGAATTCCTCGAATCAGGAGCGTCCCGCGTCACCCAGCCAAGCGGATGAGCTTCGCTTCGGCCTACTCGAATACCGCCCCCCGCCGGCCTCGATTTCGCCCGACCTCAGAGCTTCGCACATCGAGGGCGAACGGTTGAGCCGAGCGGGGCTGATTCTCTGTGGTGGCAGCTCGCGACGAATGGGTGCGGACAAGGCCACCCTGCCCTTCGGCGATGTGAGCCTGCTCGAATGCGTAGCACGAACGCTGGCCGACGTGGTGGACGAAGTCTGGCTGGTCGCGCGTGAGGGGCAGGCGGTTCCCCTCGATCTTCCGGTAGCGAGGGATCCCGCCGAGGGCTTCGGTCCGCTCGCGGGAATCGCCGCGGGGCTGCGAGCCATGCAGTCCGAGCGCGCCTTTCTCGCCGCCTGCGACTCTCCCCTGCTCCAGCCGCGATTCGTCGAACGAATGTTCGAGCTCTCCGAGGGCTACGCGGCCGCGGTACCCTTGATCGAGGGCCATTGGATGACCACAGCCGCCGTCTATGCGGAGTCACTCCTACCCATCGCTGAGGGGCTGCTGGCGGACGGGGTTCGGCGGCCCCGCGCGCTCTTCGACGCCGCCGCGACCCGCTTCGTGGCTGCCGATGAGCTTCGCGACATCGATCCCGATCTCCTGAGCCTGCGCGACTGCGACACTCCCGAGGACTACCGCGCGCTTCTCGCCCTGGCCGGATTCGATCCCACCTCGAGTCCTCTCTAGCCGAGTCCGCTGTACTCTTCTCCCCTGGAACCGGTCTCCCCTATAGTAGAAGGACGGGAGTAGAAGGACGGGCCGCGCTCGGCCCGAGATTGGCCAGCGCTCGAGAGATGA
>CBDUYG010000015.1:0-19397 GCA_965371385.1 uncultured Myxococcales bacterium
CCGTCCCGGACTCGTCCATCCCACTGGAGAATTGCCCGCGGGAACCGTAGAATGGAGGGCTTCAGGAACAGCTCTGAACCCACCCGGTTCGCATGGGAGTCAAAATGCTCCGACTGCGCGGCGCCCCTGCTCTTTCCACGTCCCGGCGGGAAGCCCTTTCCCGCAGGATTCGCAAGAGCGTCCCCGGCCTGGAGAGCCTCTCAGCGCATTTCGTGCACTTCATCGATTGCGAGACCGAGCTGGAGGCCGACGAGCACGCCGTTCTGGAGCGGCTACTCACGTACGGGCCGAGGAGTTCCGGGGGCGGTGATGAAGGCGGGGAAGACCAGGAGGCCGAGCGGGGGCAGCTTCTGCTCGTCGTACCGCGGCTGGGGACGATCTCTCCGTGGTCGTCCAAGGCCAGCGAGATCGCGCGCATTTGCGGCCTCGGGAAGATCCGCCGGATCGAGCGGGGGATCGCCTATCGCTGCGAAGGGGAGTTTTCGGACGCCGGCAAGGAGGTGGCGCCCTTTCTCCACGATCGCATGACCCAGGCCGTGCTGCGCCACCAGGGCGATGCCGAGGCTCTCTTCCATCGCGCCGAGCCCGCACCCCTGGAGCGAATCCCTCTCGCTCGAGGCGGTCGGGAAGCCCTCGAGCAGGCGAATCAGAACCTCGGCCTGGCCCTCGCGCCGGACGAAATCGACTACCTGGTCGCGAGCTTTTCCGAGCTCGGCCGGGACCCCAGCGACGTCGAGCTGATGATGTTCGCTCAGGCGAACTCGGAGCACTGCCGGCACAAGATCTTCAACGCCGACTGGACGATCGACGGACGCGAGCAGGACCTCTCCCTCTTCCAGATGATTCGCAACACGAAGAGCGAGTCGCCGAAGGGCGTGCTCTCGGCCTACTCGGACAACTCAGCGGTGATGCGCGGAAGTCGGGGAAGGCGCTTCTTCGCCGAGGCGGGCTCCCGGGTCTACTGCGGGGTCGAGGAAGACATCCACATCCTGATGAAGGTGGAGACCCACAACCATCCGACCGCGATCTCTCCCCATCCGGGAGCCGCGACCGGATCGGGCGGCGAGATCCGCGACGAAGGAGCAACCGGGCTGGGCGCGAAGCCCAAGGCGGGACTCACGGGCTTCTCGGTTTCGAATCTACGCATCCCCGGGGCCGTCGAGCCCTGGGAGCGCGACTTCGGCAAGCCCGACCGGATCGCTTCGGCTCTCGAGATCATGCTCGAAGGTCCGATCGGCGGGGCGGCGTTCAACAACGAGTTCGGCCGCCCCAACATCTGCGGCTACTTCCGCACCTTCGAGCTGGAGGCGCCCGGCCCGAGCGGCCCCGAGGTGCGCGGCTACCACAAGCCCATCATGCTCGCAGGCGGCCTCGGCAACATCCGGGCGGAGCACGTCGAGAAGGGCGCGATCCCGCCGGGCTCGAAGCTCGTCGTGCTCGGCGGCCCCGCGATGTTGATTGGATTGGGAGGCGGTGCGGCCTCCTCGATGGCCTCGGGTGCGAGTCTCGAAGATCTCGACTTCGCCTCGGTGCAGCGCGACAACCCCGAGATGGAGCGACGCTGTCAGGAGGTGATCGACCGCTGCTGGGCCCAGGGCGAGCGCAACCCGATCGCCTTCATTCACGACGTCGGCGCCGGCGGGCTCTCGAACGCCCTGCCCGAGCTGGTACACGACGGCGGCTGCGGCGGCCACTTCCAGCTGCGCGCCGTACCCAACGCCGAACCGGGGATGAGCCCCCTCGAGCTCTGGTGCAACGAGTCCCAGGAGCGTTACGTGCTGGCGATCGCCGCCGATCGCCTGGACGAGTTCGAGGAGATCTGCGCGCGAGAGCGCTGTCCCTTCGCGGTGGTGGGCGAAGCCAGCGACGACAACGAGCTGCGAGTCGAGGATTCGCACTTCGGCGATACCCCGATCGACATCCCCCTCTCGGTCCTACTCGGAAAGCCCCCGCGCATGCATCGCGACGTTCGCCACACCCAAGTCGCGGCCCAGCCCCTCGACCTGTCGGTCATCGATCTCGCGCAGGCGGCCGAGCGGGTCCTGCGCCTGCCGACGGTCGGGGACAAGACGTTCCTGATCACGATCGGTGATCGCAGCGTGACGGGTCTCGTGAGCCGCGATCCGATGGTAGGCCCGTGGCAGGTGCCGGTCGCGGATGCGGCGGTGACGGCGTCGGATTTCGAGGGCTATCGGGGCGAGGCGATGGCCGTGGGGGAGAGAACTCCCGTCGCGCTGCTCTGCCCAGCTGCGGCGGCACGCATGGCCGTCGCCGAAGCGGTCACCAACCTCGCCTCGGCGCGCATCGCCAGCATCGGAGAAATCAAGCTCTCGGCGAACTGGATGGCGGCGGCCGGGCATCCCGGGGAGGACGCCGGCCTCTACGACGCGGTGCGCGCGGTGGGGATGGAGCTCTGTCCCGCCCTCGGCATCGCGATTCCCGTCGGCAAGGATTCGATGTCGATGCAGAGCGCCTGGGACGAAGGCGGAGCGCGCCGCAAGGTGACGGCTCCGCTCTCCCTCATCGTCACCGGCTTCGCGCCGGTTCTCGATGTGCGGGCAAGTCTCACGCCCCAGATTCGCAGAGATCGGGGAGAAACGACGCTTCTGCTCATCGACCCCAGCGCCGGGCGCACCCGGCTCGGGGCTTCGGCCCTGGCCCAGGTCCACGGTGAGGTCGGCAGCGAGCCCCCGGACGTCGACGATCCCCTTCTCCTGCGGGGCCTCTTCGAGGCGATCCAGGAGCTCAACGCCGAGGCACTGCTCCTCGCCTATCACGATCGATCGGACGGGGGCCTCTTCACGACCCTGTGCGAGATGGCGTTCGCCGGCGGGACCGGCCTCGCGATCGAGATCGGGCCCCACCTCCTGCGCTGCTCTCCCAGCTGGCAGAGCGTGCGCGAGATGACTCTCGCCGCCCTCTTCACAGAGGAGCTGGGAGCGGTCGTGCAGGTCATGGAGGACTCGATCGGCCGGGTACGCGAGATCCTCGAGCGACACGGCCTCGGCGACTGCGTCGGTGAGATCGCTCGGCCCGCGGACGACGATCGGATCTCGATCTCGCTCGACGGAGAGGTTCTGGCCTCGTGGCCGCGATGCGAGCTGCGCGCGCATTGGTCGCAGACCACTCATCAGCTTCAGAGCCTGCGTGACGATCCCGCGTGTGCGGCCGAAGAGCACGCCGCTCGCTGCGAGCCCGACCGGCCCGGGATGCGAGTCGAGCTGAGCTTCGATCCGAACGAGGACGTGGCGGCCCCCTTCCTGGCGAGTGAGCTGCGTCCCCGCATGGCGATCCTGCGGGAGCAGGGGGTGAACGGACAGATCGAGATGGCCGCCGCCTTTCATCGGGCGGGCTTCGAGTGCGTCGACGTGCACATGAGCGACGTGCTCGAGGCGCGGGTCGAGCTGGCCGATTTCCACGGCCTGGTGGCATGCGGTGGGTTCTCCTACGGCGACGTGCTCGGAGCGGGAGAGGGCTGGGCCAAGTCCATCCTCTTCAATGCCCGGGCTCGGGATCAGTTCTCCGCCTTCTTCGAGCGCTCGGATCGCTTTGCCCTCGGCGTCTGCAATGGCTGCCAGATGCTCTCCAATCTGCGCGAGCTGATTCCGGGAGCCGAGGCATGGCCCCACTTCGTGCGCAATCGATCCGAACAGTTCGAGGCCCGACTCTCCAGTGTCGCGATCGAAGAGAGCCCGTCGATCCTGCTCCAGGGCATGGTGGGCTCCCGGCTGCCGATCGCGGTCGCGCACGGAGAAGGGCGCGCGGAGTTCGCGGACCGCGAGACGCGGGAGCGCATCGAGAGCGCCGGCCTCGTCGCCGGCCGTTTCGTCGCGCCGGACGGTGCGATCGCCGACCTCTACCCCGACAATCCGAACGGCTCTCCGGCCGGGATCACCGCCCTCACGACACCGGACGGCCGCGTGACGATCATGATGCCCCACCCCGAGCGGGTGTTTCGCAGTGTCCAGCACTCGTGGCACCCGGATGGCTGGGAGGAAGACGCCCCCTGGATGAGGCTCTTCCGCAATGCGAGAGCCTGGGTAGGCTGAATCGCAAGTCGCTTGAATGGTGAGTTGAATCGATGACGGACACAGACATGCAATCCCTCCCGCTTTCCCCCCTCACCGCGATCTCACCCGTGGATGGACGCTATGGCTCGAGGGTCGACGCCCTGCGGGCGATCTTCAGCGAGTTCGGGCTGATCCGATTTCGTGTCGATGTCGAGGTGCGCTGGCTCCAGCGCCTGGCGGAGCACCCCGAAATACGCGAGGTGCCGAGTCTTTCCGCCGAAGCGAACGCCCTGCTGAACGGCCTCGCTGCTGACTTCGGTCTCGACGATGCAACTCGAATCAAGGAAATCGAGCGCACGACGAATCACGACGTGAAGGCCGTCGAGTACTTCCTCAAGGAGAAGACGGAAGGAAACGCCGAGCTGGCGGCGATCTCCGAGTTCATCCACTTCGCCTGCACCTCTGAAGACATCAACAACCTCGCCCACGGCCTGATGCTTCGGGAGTCACGCGAACGCTGCCTGCTGCCCGCGATGGATGAGGTCATCGACGCGATCCGCGCCCTCGCCGAGGAGCATGCCGACGATGCCATGCTCTCGCGAACCCACGGCCAGCCCGCCTCTCCCACCACCCTCGGCAAGGAGATGGCCAACTTCGCCGTTCGACTCGAGCGCCAGCGTCGGCAGGTCGCGGCGGTCGAGATCCTCGGCAAGGCGAACGGCGCCGTCGGAAACTACAACGCGCACCTCGCGGCCTATCCCGAGATCGACTGGGCCGCGAACGCGCGAGAGTTCGTTGCAGAGCTGGGGCTCTCGTGGAATCCGTGCACCGCGCAAATCGAGCCCCACGACTACATCGCCGAGCTCTTCGCGCCCGTAGCGCGCTTCAACACGATCCTGATCGACTTCGATCGTGACGTCTGGGGCTACATCTCCCTCGGGTACTTCAAGCAGAGAACCGTGGAAGGCGAGATCGGATCCTCCACCATGCCTCACAAGGTCAATCCGATCGACTTCGAAAACTCCGAGGGGAATCTCGGGATCGCGAATGCGACCCTGGGGCATCTCTCGGAGAAGCTCCCGATCTCACGTTGGCAACGAGACCTCAGCGACTCCACCGTGCTGCGCAACCTCGGCGTTGGGATCGCGCACTCGATCATCGCTTATCAAACGAGCCTCAAGGGCATCGGCAAGCTCGAGGTCGATCGCGCAGCTCTCGCCCGAGATCTCGACGCCAACTGGGCCGTGCTCGCCGAGCCGATCCAGACGGTCATGCGGCGATTCGGCGTCCCGAACGCCTACGAGAAGCTCAAGGAGCTGACCCGGGGACACGAGATCGATGCCGAAGCCCTGGCCCGCTTCGTCCAAGGGCTCGAGATTCCCGACGACGCAAAGGCAATGCTGGGGGCGCTGACCCCGGCGAGCTATCTCGGCGACGCGGCGAGCCAGGCGCGCAAGAACTCGAGTCGGGGCTGAGCTCGACTCTCGATTCTCAACTCTCGATTCCCGATCAACTCTCAATCGACTCTCGATCAAAGACCGCTCGCAGCTCTCGCATGACTGCGTACTCGGAGCTCGAGATCTTGTCGAGGGCCAGGAAGTCCCCCGTCGCTTCGGCCACCTGCTCGCACAGCGCAAAGATGTGGTGCTGCAGCGACGCGCGCCGTTCATCGTCCAACAGCTCAGCGATGTCCACCACGTAGGCCCTCCACGCCTCGAGCATCTCGGCATCCGGGCGTCGGCTCAGCCAGGACTCGAGCATGCGGTGACTCGCCTGGTCTCGCGCGATCCCAACCTGGTGGGCCGCGTCGAGGACGACCCTGCGTTCCCTCTCATCGACCCGACCATCGGCCCAGGCAACGCTTGCGAGGGGAAAGAGGGCCAGGGCGGCCAGGAGATCGACTCCGATGTCCAGCGATTCGAGGGCGTCGAGGAGCTGAGCGTCTTCAGTCTCATCGTCCCCGATCAGGAGTCGGACGAATCGCGCAGAATCCTCCTGATCCCGGAGCTGCTTGCGCAGGCCCTCGCTGGCCGCCGGAAAGAAGCAGGACTCGAAGGCGCTGCGTCGGCGGTCCAGCTCCGGATTCGTCATTTCATTAGCCTATCAGACCGTCTCCCCGGGGTCCTGTGATCCAAGCTATGCTGCAGAGCGATCCCGGCGAGGTAGTGAGAAGGTGAATACCACTGCGAAGAATTTCGGCTGCCCCGACTCGCTCTTGAAGAGCTTCGGTGGCTGGCATCTCGTGGTGAGGCCGGCCCAGCCCACACTCGGCAGCCTGGTTCAGGTCTGCAGCGAGCCCGCCCGTGGCTTCGGCGCCATCGGCCCGGAAGGCGGCGCTCAAGTCGCCGAAGCAAGAGGTGGGATCGAGCGCGTGTGACCGCTGACGCCACATTCGAAAAGCAGAAAAGAGAGCGCAGCGGGCCGATCCGCTGGATTCGATCCGGGATGATCGTTCTCTGCCTCGTGAGCACCCTGCCTCCTCTCGCGGTCGCAGTTGCGGCCATGACGGGCCTCGGTCTCGCCCAGAACGTGATCCCCACCCTGGCCCTCCTGGTCGGCTTCGTGCTCACGCTGCTCCCGGCCCTCGGATTGGGAGCCCTGCTGGGGAGCTCCCCGATCATGCGGATCTTTGCCCTGTGGGTCTGGGCCCTGGCGATGCTCGTCAGTCTGCCCATGTACTTTCCGGGCCAGCGCGACGACATGACCCGCAACGGGCTGCGCTTCATGACGTCATCGCTCGAGCGAGTCGATTCCGAGATCCTCGTCGAGAAGGGACTGGAACTCCTCGCACTGCTCGGACCCGAGCCTCCCGCACCTGCTCGAGCCAGGAGGGTGGAGCCCGCCGGCGCGTCCGCCAATCAAGTCACGAGTGCCCCCACGCCCTTCGCCCCAGCCCCGGCCGAAGAGCCGAACACCCAGGAGGGACCCCGGCCCACACCGCGACCCGCCACGACCACGATCCCCTACCTCGGCGAGGGGAACAGCATGCGGATCGGGATCCACGCCGACGGCGGAGAGTTCGGGGAAGAATTCAACATGATATTCGATACGGGGGCAACTCTCACGACCCTCAACCGGCGCAGCCTCGAGCTACTCGACATCCCGGTCCCACCCGACGCGCCGACCATCGTCCTGCATACGGCCGCCGGCGAGATGGAGGCAGCCCTCGCCCTGCTCGACGCAATATGGCTCGATGGCGAGGTGGTCGAGTGGGTAACGGTCGCAATCTGCGAGGACTGCGCCGAGGGTGACGCGGCCGGCCTGCTGGGGCTCAATGTGTCGAGCCACTTTCGCGTGTCGATCGATCACGAAGAAGAGGAGATCGAGCTCACCCCAAGGCCCGGGCGGCGTAATCGCCGTCTCGACATCCAGCCCTGGCTCGATCTGCGGGCAACGATCCGGCGCTGGGCCGATGGTCGCGTCGAGGTGGAGATCGAGGTCGAAAACCGTTCTCGGCGAGCGATTCGCAGCACTCTCATCGAGGTGAAGTGCAGCGAGGAGAGATTCACCGTGACGCTCGAAGCGATTCCCGCCCATGAGACGGCGACGACGAACGCGGCACTTGCCTGGGGCAGCGACTGCGCGGAGTTCGAGGTCCGGCCCCTCTCCGCACGCTGGGATCTCGATCGATTCTGAGGATCGTGCCCGCGAGGGAAAGGCCAGCGGGAGCAGGAAGACCTCAGCGATCGAGGTTGGTTACGAAGGCGTTCTGGCCCTCGCGGAACGTCGTGAGCTCTCCATTCGTGACGTCGCCCAGCAGCCTCTTGATCTCCGCCTGACTATAGAGCTTGTAGTAGGGGATTCCCTTGAAATTGCGGTAGAAGAAGTGCAGCGCCTTCTGCAGATTCAGGCGCTTCTCGTCGAACGAGAAGAAGATCGACTCGGCCCCGACCTGCTTGACGAAGTCGCGCAGCACCGAGGGCTCGATGTATTCACAGATCCCGAGGCCGACCGCAATGTCGATGTCGATGTCGTCGAAGGGGAGATCGTCTCCCGCCGCGAAGCGATGAAACTCGATCCGGCTCGGCTCGAGGCCACGATGCTCGGCCGCGCCTCGCGCGCTGTCGATCGCCCGCTGGGAGATATCGAGGCCGATCACCTTCTTCGCCCCCATCTCGAGCAGGGCAAAGCAGGTCGAACCGGTCGCACATCCGATTTCAACGCAGACCTGGTCGGCGACGAGGCCACTCAGATTCTTCAGGCACGAGTCCTGACGCGCCTTGATGTGGCCACGAAGCAGGCCCGCCGCTCGCTCTACCAGGGAGACGGGCTCGCCGGCGACCGTGGCTCCAGCCGGGGAGTCCTCGTAGGAGGTCTTTTCCCACTCGAGGACCGCCTGGTCCCAATACGCCCCCATGTCATCGGCGTGCTTCGACATCTCGATCAGCTCCTTGAAGGAAATATTCTCGATTCCGCCCTGCTCCTGGAAACGATCCGCGAGAGTCATCAGCGTCGCAAGCTCGCTCTCCCAGTCGTAGTTCCAGTAAAGATAGGGGGAGAGCTCATCGGGGCTGTACTTCCCCGGATGGCTCATGATCTCCACGACCTTGCCCTGGGGTAGCTCCTCCAGGAGATGACGCATCAGCGCCGGGGTGAGTCGCCCGCCATAGACCATCCCGTAGAAGAGATCCGGCATCACGATTCCAGCCGCTCGGAGGCGGGGACGGGCGAGCCTCGAGAAGGCCGCGACGATCGTCTTGTTCACGTACGCCTGCAGGCGAAAATCCTTGCCCAGGAAGCGCATCGGCTCCGCCGGAAGGCGGCAGCTGCGGACGCCGAACTCGTCGGCGAGATCGATCACGATATCGACGATCCTCGGATAGACGTGTACATGGCCGTGGCCGTCGAAGTGGGTGAGATGAACGCCGGCGTCGGCACAGCGACGAATCTGGGCGCGCAGCTCAGCGCGCACGTGGGAGAGGTCTATATCGCCCGTGATGAGCAACCGCTTCAGCAGCGTCATACGCTCGAGGAAATGACCGTCGCTCCCAACGATGCTCGGGATCTCGTCACGTGGGAGCAGCGGAGTCTCTTCGTCGAGGCAGAGGTGAACTCCGAGGTCGAGATCCGGGTGCTCCCGGGCGAGTTCGACCGCGTGATCGAAGCCCTTGCCGCAGGCGAGCAGGCTCGCGCTCTTGATCACCCCGGCTTCGACACCCTCGATGATTCCCCGGTTGACACTCTGCGAGAGGCCGAAGTCGTCCGCGTTGACGATCAGACGTGTCGGTCTGGTCTGGGATCCCATTCACTCGCCTCACACTCGATTCCGTTCACTCGGGGCGTCGCTCGAACACGTCCAGATAGTAGCCGGGAACTTTCTCCGTGCGCTCCCGGAACACAAACTCGCGAACGAACCGATAGCCGGCCCGAAACTCGGGGTGCTTGGCAATGGCGCGGTCGAACGACTTTCCTCCCGCGACCCCCTGCTTTGCTTCTCGCCGAAAGGGAACCTTGTTCCACAGAATCACGAGATCGGGCCGACGGTTCATTGCGTAATCTGCCGTCTCCTTACGCGCTCCGTATTCGCCTGGCAGATGTGCAATCACCGGATCATTGAGGCCCCAGAGGTCGATGATGCGTATCCGACTGAAGAAGGGCGCCGTCCCTGCATCGCCGATGGCCGCCAGGGTCTCCCGCGGATAGTTCTCTCTCAGCCAGACGCCGAGGGGAATGTGGGCCTGGTGGAGGCCCCGCTGGTAGCCGGAGATCATGCGCAGGTTCTCCGCATGTCCGCGCACGTTGAATCCCAGAGCGATGACGCAGAGAACGAGCAGGGGCACGCGCAGCCGGCCCCGCCACGCCTGGCGCAGGGCCTCGGCGGCGAGCAGGAATAGCGGAATCAGGATCGGCACGATGAAGCGATGGTGACCCATGGCTTCGCTGCCCGACCAGAGATCGAAGCTCACGCGGAAGAGCACGAAGAGAACGAGGGTGCCGAGCCAGACCCGCGCGCGCGGGGTTTGCGCCCGGGCGTTCCGCCAACACGTCGACCCGGCGAGCCCAAGCGCGAGCCAGATGGCAACCGGCTGAACCCAGCTATCGACCAGGAATCTCGGTCGATAGATGAAAAAGACGATGTCGTACCACCCGTGCTTGAAGCGGTGCGCCAGGGAACCCGTCGCCTTTGCGTAGAAGGTGTTCGGAAAGGGATGGCCGTAGTAGGACCAGCGCCAGATCTGGTGCCCCACCACCGGAAGCCCGGCTACGAGAGCAAAGGACCAGAGCCACGAGCGCAGATCGGCGCGCCTCCCCTCGTCGCCCCGCCACGACCCCACCATCACGACCGGCAACGCGACCAACAGGGGCAATGACTCGGGCCGGGTCCAGATCAGCCCAGCGCAGAGTCCTCCCACCAGAGCGCCGCTGCCCCGGCCCGGCTCTCTCAGCATCGCGTGGGCGCACTCGAGCAGGAGCGCCATGAAGAGCGGGGTCTCCATACCGTCGCCACAGTTGATGAGAAATCGCGGGGAGGTGGCGAGCAGGACGACGATCCAGCGACGGGCCTGCTGGCCGGGGCCGGGACCCGGGACCAGGGCCGGAAACGACCAGACGCGAAACAGGATCCAGAGTCCGATGAGCCAGCCCGAGCCCTTGATGAGCGCCAGCGCGAAGGCCTCGGAAAAACTCGCCAGGGGAAACGCTGCGACCACCATCCAGAGAAAAGAGGTGTAGCCCTCGACCCGCTCACCCGAGTTGTATACGGGGCCGATGCCTTCGCCCAGGTGCAGCGAGTAGCGGAACGTGATGAATGCGTCGTCGAGCCAGAAGCTTCGGTAATCGAGCCAGAGCCAGCTGAAGGCCAGCGAGGCGACCGCGAGAGGAATCCAGGCCAATGCGCCAGAGGAGATGTTGCGATTGGCCACGACCATGGCTCGTATCTTACCCCCTTCCCCTCCGGGTATCTCCCTGGGGCGACCTTCATGGGTCGGGTTTCACCCAGGGAAAATGCCTCAGGGTAACTCCCTCGGTCGGCAGGTCGTAGGAAGATCGAATGCATGAGGGCGGGGTTCAAACGGAGAATCCGCTTTATGGGATGACCCGGATCGGGTATCAAGAACTCAGGAGACCTCCTCTTTTGTCTACTCGCTCATCTCGTGCTGCTACCACCGCTGCGATTCTTCTGCTCCTCGCTGCCGCCACGCTGCCGGCTCAGGCGGTAATCATCGACTCCGGTGACGGGACGGGCAATACCTCGGCTCCGGCGGACGATCCCGGCTGGGCCAACGTGGGCCAGAACGCCGGTTTCAGCGGAGTCTATCTGGGAGATGGCTGGATCCTCACGGCCCAGCACGCGAACCACGTCAATGCCCGCTTCGCCGGAATCCTCTACCAGGCGCTTCCCGGCTCGCAGGTCGTGCTCGATCATCCCACCGATGCCTTCCAGTCCGATCTCAAGCTCTATCGACTCCAGACCTACCCCGCCCTTCCCACGATCACGATCCGAAACACCAAGGTCAGCAACGGCTCCTCTACGATCATGGGCGGAAGAGGCCGGGATCGCGGAGCGGCATTCTCCTTCCAGAACCCGCCCAACCAGGACGACGCCTATTGGTGGGAGACCACGAAGACCAGACGCTGGGGGACCAACGTCGTGGCCTCCAATGACACGAACATCGATCTCGCCGGGCTGAGGACGCTCGCCTTCGCCACCGTATTCGACCGGAACCAGCCCGACCACGAGGGGCTGGCGTCTGACGGGGATTCGGGCGGTGCAGTCTTCATCAAACGCCTGGGCAGCTGGGAGCTGGCGGGAATCATGTTTGGGGTCAGCGGAGTGAACGGTCAACCCGCAGGCTCGGCCGCCTATGCAAACGTGACCTGGTCCGCCGATCTCTCCTACTACCGCGATCAGATCCTCGACGTCATCACGCCCCAATGCGGCAACGGTCACCTCACCATCGACGAGGACTGTGATGACGGCAACACCGCGAACGGCGACTGCTGCTCGTCCACCTGCCAGTTCGAATCGAACGGCAGCGCGTGCGACGACGGGCTCATCTGTACCTCGGGTGATTCCTGCGACGGAGCCGGGAGCTGCAATCCCGGCAGCGCGAATCCCTGCGACGACGCGCTCTTCTGCAACGGCGACGAGTCCTGCGACGAGGTCCTGGGGTGCGGCCCAGGTACGCCGCCCGATCCGGATGACGGCGTCCCGTGCACGATCGACAACTGCGACGAGATGGCTGACCTCCTCGTCAACTTCCCCAATCATGGAGCCTGCGACGACGGCGCCTTCTGCAACGGAGCCGAGATCTGCGACGCGATCTCGGATTGCATCCCCGGGCCTCCCCTCGATCTGAGCGACACGGTCGCCTGCACTCTCGACAGCTGCGACGAGGACCAGGACATCATCGTGCATGAGCCGGATCACGCCGCCTGCGACGATGAGATCGCCTGCACCGCCGATAGCTGCGACGCCCAGTCGGGATGCGCGCACACTCCGATCGTCACCGGGCCCTGTGCACCTCCACTGGTTCCCGCCGCCGGACCCCGAGGGCAGGTCATTCTCCTGGTCTGCCTCGCGGCGATCGGATCCGTCCTCGCGGCACACACGTCGATCTCAAAAGGAACTCACACTCGCCCCGACTCCTCCGCATAGCTTCTGACTCCGGGTTTTGCTACCGATTCGGGCGTCATGAGTGTTCGTAGCGAAATCGAAAGCGTTGGATTCATCGGATGGCGCGGCATGGTGGGCTCCGTGCTCCTCGAGCGCATGCGCGCCGAGAGTGACTTCGCGGGGCTGATCCCGGTCTTCTACTCGACCTCCCAGGTCGGGTACGAGGGCCCGGACGTCGGCGTACCGACCTCGCCCCTGGCCGATGCCTACGACACCAGCAGCCTCTCCCAGCACGACGCGATCGTGAGCTGCCAGGGCGGCGACTACACCAAGCAGGTTCTGCCCCAGCTGAGGGAATCGGGCTGGCAGGGCTACTGGATCGACGCGGCCTCGGCCCTGCGCATGGACGACGAAAGCGTGATCGTCCTCGACCCGGTCAACCGCTCGCTGATCGATCGCGCGATCTCCCAGGGAGTGCGCAACTACGTCGGCAGCAACTGCACCGTCGGCCTGATGCTGATGGGTCTCGATGGACTCTTCCGCGAAGGCTGGGTGGAGTGGCTCAGCGCCATGACCTATCAGGCGGCATCCGGCGCCGGCGCCCGGCAGATGCGAGAGCTGGTCTCCCAGATGCAGGCCATCGGCGATTTCTGCCGTGACGACCTCGCCGACTCGAGCACCTCGATCCTCGACATCGATCGCAAGGTGCGGGGCGCGCTCGCCGACGATCGCTTCCCGGTCGAGCAGCTGGGCGTCCCCCTGGCCGCCAGCTTGATTCCCTGGATCGACGGTCCGGTGGAAGGCGGCCAGACCCGGGAGGAGTGGAAGGGATTCGCCGAGACGAACAAGATCCTCGGAAGCGAGACCCCGATTCCGATCGATGGGATCTGCGTCCGTGTCGGCTCGATGCGCTGCCACAGCCAGGCGTTCACGATCAAGCTGCGCTCGGATGTTCCCCTCGACGAGATCGAAGGGGCGCTGGCCGGCGCCAACGAGTGGGCCCGGGTGATTCCCAACGAAGAAGGTGTGACCCGGCAGATGCTCTCGCCGGCTGCCGTCACGGGAACCCTCGACGTCCCGGTCGGTCGAATCCGCAAGCTCGGGATGGGCCCCGAATACCTCGGAGCCTTCAGCGTCGGCGACCAGCTCCTCTGGGGAGCCGCGGAACCCCTGCGCCGGATCCTGAACATCCTGCGCGAGGCGTAATCCGCCGAGCAAGCCAGGCCGGCTGCCCGATAGCGCCGGCTGGCTGGTTCAGGTCGGCTCCTTGAACTGGACGTTCTTGTCCTTCAGCTTCTCGAGCAGGCGCTGGGGGCCGCCCTCGTTCAAGACCTCCTTGAACTGGGAGCGATAGTTCGCGACCAGGCTCACGCCCTCGATCACGACGTCGATCACCCGCCAGGCGTCATCCCTGGCGCGCAGCCGATAATTCACATCGATCCCGTCGTTCTTTCCGCCCACGATCCGGGTGTAGACGGTCACGTCGCCGCGCGGCTCGAGGCGGCCGCGCAACAGGTCCACCTTCTCCTGAGCATATCGATCGAGACGGGCCCCATAGCTGCGTGACAGGTAGGCCTTGAATTCCGTCACGAAGATCCCGCGCTCTTCCGGAGAGAATTTCTTGTAGTTACGAGCCAGCACCAGGCGCGACATGGTCGCGAAGTCGAAGCGCTCGTAGGTGATCTCCTGGATCGCGCTGATGCGCGCTTCCTTCTCCATGTTCGGGGTCGCGAGGACCAAGATCACGGCATCGACCGTCTCGCGGACCACCGCCTTTGCGGGCGCCGTCGCTGGATCGTCCGTCCTGGCATACGCCACCGGGTCGCCGGCGCTGAGCCAGGCCAGGAATACCGCGAGCATGCAGCGGGTGCGGACACTCAGGTCGAACGCTCTCACTCTTCTTCACCTCCGCCGCCCAGGGTCGACCTGTCCCGAAACTCGGGTACGACTTCGACGCCCTCACGGTGCTCGAAATTCTCCGGCACCGGCGACGGCCCTGGAGCTTCCTCTTCATACTCGAAGTAGTAGATGTCGTCCTGCTCCTCGAAGCCCAGCTCCTTCTGATCCATGACCCGCATCTCACGATTCTGCTGATAGGAGCTTCGAACAAAGCTGTAGAAGTCGATGGCGTCGCGACGACTCTGCTCCAGCTCTTCGTCATAGAAGGCTCGCCAACCGAGGATCCGGACGGCGCCCATGATCCCGTTCGCGTACCACGGGAGGAAGTAGAGATGCGGCAGGCTGACGGTGTCGGCCGCCAGGCCGACCGTGCCCCGAATGGACGAGGGGCCGTAGAGGGGAATGACGACGTAGGGCCCCGGCGGGAGGCCCCAATAGCCCAGGGTCTGGCCGAAGTCCTCGTCGTTTTCCGGAACCTCGGCCATCCTCGCCACATCGACGAAGCCGGCGATTCCCACGGTCGAGTTGATGAAGATCCGGCTCACATCCTCGGCGGCGGCGAGCGGCTTGAGCTGCAGGATGTCGTTGATCAGCACGATCGGCATCGAGATGTTCGCGTAGAAGTTTCGCACGCCCGTCTGCATGAAGTCGGGAAGGAGCCAGTTGTAGCCCCGGGCCACCGGGCCGATGATGAATCGGTCCAGCCCTTCGTTGAACCAGAAGATTCCCCGATTGAAGCCCTCGAACGGGTCTTCCTTCGTCTTGGGTCCGGTCGTCGCGCATCCGCTGGAAACCAGAAGCAGTGCCCCGAGCAACACGCAGAGCATCCGGATCCGTCGCATTCGCTTCACCTCAATCGCCTCCATCCACGTCGGATCCGTGCACCAGGGCCCCGACGAGCTTCTCCAGATTCAGCGCACTCTCGGTGAAGTCGAGCACGTCACCGGGCCCGAGCAGGTCGATCTCGCCTCCGGGTTCGAGGGAGATGAGCTGGTTGCCGAGCAGCCCCAGGGTCCGGATCGAGGCCGAGGAGTCGATCGAGAGCTCGAGGCTGCGATCGAGATCCATCACCACACGTGCGCGCAGGTCGTCGTCGAGGGTGATCGATTTCACCTGGCCGACCTTCACGCCCGCGATCACGACCGGAGCGCGTTTCGAGAGCCCTCCGATCTCGTCGAAGACGGCGACCACTTCGAGCCCGCCCGGGCCGGAATAGCTGAGGCTGCCGACCTGGATCGCCAGGTAACTGAGGGCCCCGAGTCCCAGGAGCACGAAGGCTCCGACGATCAGATCGCGTCCGGAAGATGATTGCACCCTGCTCTCCTGGTTTCCGGCATTCCCGCCTTCATTCGCACCGGTGTGCTTCCCGGCTCAGCATCATATCAGACCCCCCAGAGCGCGGTAATCAGCAGGTCGGCGAAAAGGATCCAGACCGAGCCAATCACGACCGTGGCGGTCGTCGAGCGGCTCACGCCGACCGCCGTCGGCTCACTCGTGAATCCGCGATAGGTGGCGACGAGGCCGATCGATATGCCGAAGACGAAGGCCTTGATGATGCTTCCGAGCACGTCCTCCCGGAAGTCCACTGCGTCCTCGAGGCTCGCGATGTAGACCCCGCTGTCGAGGCCCAGAAGCTCCACCCCGACGAGGTGACCGCCGATGATCGCGCACACGATGAAGATCGCGGAGAGCAGGGGCATGCAGATCGTCATGCCCACGACCTTGGGCAGGACGACGTAGTGGATGGGATCGACGGACATCATTCGCAGCCCGTCGAGCTGCTCCGTCGTCACCATCGAGCTGATCTCGGCCGCGATCGAGGAGCCGGCTCGGCCGGTCACCAGCAGCCCGGTGAGGACGGGGCCCAGCTCGCGAATCAGGGAGAGGCCCACAAAGGCGCCAAGGCTCTCCTCGGCGCCGAAGCGCGCCATGTTGTGGTAGCCCTGTAAACCCAGCACCGCGCCGACCGCGAGTCCGGACGCAGCGATCAACGAGAGCGAGAGAAAGCCGATCTCGTAGACCGCATTCACGCTCAGGCGCACGCGGATCGGCGGCTTCAGGGCGGCGAGCGCGACCTGCCAGGCGAAGAGCGTGATTCGGCCGAACGCACCGATGACGCCCTGGACCTGTCTCCCGAGCTCAGCCAGACGCTCCTTCACCGGTCGCTTCCCCCGCGCGCAAGGGTCTTGAGAAAGGTATCACCGTCGGCTCCCAGGAATTCGTGGATCCTCTCGTCCTGACTCGCCACGAGGGTCTCGGGAGAGCCGTTCACAGCGCTTCCCTCGCGCAAGAGGATGATCTGATCCCCCATCCGCAGGGATGAGGCCATGTGATGGGAGGTGACGATGATGGTGAGGCCGAGCTCGCGATTGAGCCGCGTGAGCAGGGCCTCGATGCGATCCACGTTGGGCGGATCGAGGCCCGAGAAGGGCTCGTCGCAGAGCAGGATCTCCGGGTCCTCCACGATCGCGCGCGCGAGGGCGGCCCGGCGCAACATACCTCCGGAGAGCTCCCCGGGCAGAAGCGTCTCGATGCCCTCGAGCCCCACGGCGTGCAGGCGGGATACGACCGCATCGCGGATCTCCGCCCGATCCAGCTTCGAATGCTCCCGCAGAGGCAACGCGACGTTGTCGAAGATCGTCATCGAATCGAGCAGCGCCCCGTTCTGGAAGAGCATGCCGAGATGACGCCGCATCTGGGAGATCCCGGCACGGTCGAGGGATTGGAGGTCCTGCCCCGCCACGCTGATACTGCCGGAATCCGGTCGCTGGAGCCCTCCCAACATGCGCAGCAGGGTGCTCTTGCCCGCGCCGCTCCCACCCATCAGGACGCTGATGCGTCCCTTCTCCATCCGGCAGCTCAGGTCTCGGAAGACCGGCCGCTCGCCAAAGGACAGGCTGACGGATCGTACCTCTACGTGGGCCGTCTCGTCGGGAGGCGAGGTCATCGAATCACTCCACTGGCGGGGGGAGCGAGGAGCGTAGCATCCCGGCTGATCGGAAAAACGGTATACACGGGGGATGGACGACGAGAAGACGGACGAGAGCTTCGACGCCATCCTCGTGGGCACCGGCTTCGCCAGCTCGTTCTTCCTTCACGAGCTGCTCGCGCGATCGAAGCCCGCCGCCCGGGTGCTCGTCCTCGAAGCGGGACATCGTCACTCACATCGCTGGCAGCTGGAACATCCCGCCGGCCTCTCGCAGCTCTCGGATTCCAGCTTCATCAACCGCACTCCTGAAAAACCGTGGATCACGACTCGGGCCTTCGGAGGCGGCTCGAACTGCTGGTGGGCCTGCACTCCGCGTCTCCTGCCCAACGACTTCCGCTTGAGGTCCGAGTACGGCGTCGGAGTCGACTGGCCGATCTCCTATGACGATCTGGAGGACCGCTACTCCCGCGTGGAGGACCTGATGGGAGTCGCGGGCCCGTCGGATGGCTCCCCCTTTCCGCGCAGCCGGCCCTACCCTCTTCCACCCCACCGCTTCAGCGAGCCCGACCGACGGCTGAAGGCCGCCTGGCCCGAGCAATTCTTCCAGCAACCGACAGCTCGACCGAGCCGCGCGATTCCGGGCGGGCGAGCGGGCTGTTGCAACAGCGGAGTCTGCGAGCTCTGCCCGGTGGATTCAAAGTTCACCATCACGAACGGGATGTCGGCGCTCTACGGGGATCCGCGCGTCACGCTCATCACGGGTGCTCGAGTCTCGAGCATCGATATCGAGGGAACCGTCGCGAAGGGCGTGCGCTGGGTCGAAGACGGACGCGAGCGTGGTGCCAGGGGCGAGATCGTCGCGCTCGGAGCCAATGCCATCTTCAACCCCCACATCCTGCTGCGCTCGGGCCTCGAGCATCCCCAGCTCGGGCGAAACCTGCACGAGCAGGTCTCGATGAAGGCGACGGTGCTGCTCGACGGGCTCGACAACTTTCAGGGCAGCACGAGCATCACCGGACACGGATACTGGCTCTACGACGGTCCGCATCGCGCGAATCACCCGGCAATCCTGATCGAGACCTGGAACGTACCTCGCCTGCGTGACGAGCGCGGGCGCTGGCGTCAGGTTCTGAAGCTGATGTGCATCATCGAGGACTACCCGCGCCGGGAGAATCGGGTGGAGGTCGCGAGCGAGGATCCCGAGCGTCCGGCGCTGACCTTCGAGGGCCGTTCGGCGGATGTGGCCCGCGCGGTCGATGCTCTCTCTCGAGGGCTTCCGCGAGCCCTGGCGCCCCTTCCCGTCGAGAAGATCGTGCTGGCAGGAGAATTCAAGCGTAGCGAGGCTCATGTGCTGGGGACCGTGGTAATGGGGGACGATCCGGACCGGAGTGTGGTCGATCGTCACCTGATCCACCACCAGGTCCGTAACCTGCTGGTCCTGGGGGGCAGCGCGTTTCCGGTATCCTCTCCCGCGAACCCGACCCTCACCCTCAGCGCGCTCTCGCTCTGGGCCGCGGATCACCTTCTGGGATGAGAGCGCCGGCCTCGGGAGTGGCCCCAGCATGACGCTGAAGCGACGAAGTTTCATCGCAGCAGTCACCCGGCTCATCTCGGGGAGCATCGCACTCGCACTGGCCCCGGGCTGCGATTCGACCGACCCCGGTGACTCCCCCCTCGCCGCCGCCCTACGCGAGCACTTCGATTATCTGCGGATCGACGATGACGTCATCGACTCCTTCGTGAGGGACTTCGAGGCCGCATACGGCCAGTGGCAGCCACAGCCGGAGGGAGGGCCCTTTACCCGATTCCTGGCCTCGACGGACTTCTTCCAGAACGGGGCGGATCAGAGCCGACCGCTGGGGTACGTCCGGCTCTTCGATCCCTACCTCTCACCCTGTTACAACCCCTTTTCGGGGTAGGGGTGGACGCCGGGGCTCAGCGCACCCTCTTGCCCGCGATGAAGTCCTCGGTCCGGCGGCGCGCCTCGTCGTCGTCGCATTGC
>CBDUYG010000016.1:0-18029 GCA_965371385.1 uncultured Myxococcales bacterium
TCTTGCCCTTCTTGCCCTTCTTGCCCTTCTTGCCCTTCTTGCCCTTCTTGCCCTTGCCGGGAGACTTGTCCTTTTTCCCGATTTTCTGGCCCATTCCCTTGGCTGACGGGGTAGTTCCCGATGCGGCAAGTAGGTCTGTGGCTGCGGAGAGAACTCGGACGGAACGTGCTTCACTGAAGCCAGGAACGGCGGCGATCTTCTCGACAGATGCGCTGGTGAGTGCGGCAAGACTCTTGATGTCGTGCTCGTCCAGTGCTCCTTCTGCTGCCGGCCCGATGCCGGGAATGTCGATAATGGATGGTTTCATGCCGCGTACTCCCTCTCTCTTCTGTGCCGCCGAATGCAAGAAAGAGTAGAGACAGAAGAGTCATCTGTCTAATGCATAATATGCATTGTTTTGATACGGTTTATGCATGATTGAAACACGTCTGCTACGCAATGCGATCACGCTCGCCGAGAATCGGCATTTTGCCCGGGCGGCACAGGAACTGAACATCAGTCAACCCACCCTGACCCGAAACATCCAGACGCTGGAAGAACACATCGGTGCCCGGTTGTTTGACCGCAAGGCTCGTACGGTACTACCGACACCTGTTGGTGAAGAGCTTTTGAAACATGCCAGACTCATCGTTTCGTCGACACTGGCGCTGGAAGACGGGATGCAGCATTACCTGGGGCTGGACACAGGCACGTTGTCGATCGGTGCTTCCTTGTATGCCGCCGGCGGCCTGGGCAAGGCAGTTGGCCGGTTCAATGATCAGCATCCAGACATCACGATAAGTATCGAGGTAGGCAACTGGTCCATTCTGTACGACAGGCTCAGGCAGGCGGAATTCGACTTCATCGTGACGGAGATAAGTGGATTGAACCGGACACAGGATCTGGAAACCATTAATCTGATCCCGCATCAGGCCTTCTTCTTCTGCCGACGCCGACACCCACTCCTGAAAAGGACATTACGCTCACCGAGCGATCTGCTCCAGTTCCCCCTGATACTCCCGACGTTACCGGAGTGGCTCGCAACTCTATTCCACCAGTTGTTCAAGAAGACCGGGGATGACCTGGAGTCCATCGAGGAAATTCACGAGAGAATGACTTCGATTCAATGTAATGACATGTCGGTGGCAACGGATACCGTTGCCAACAGCAACGCCATCGGGCTGGCAACCTACGCGACGCTGGGCGATCAACTGAAGAACAAGCAGTTCATGGCCCTGCCGTTCAAGATTCCCAAGCTTCAAACCAATTACGCAATTGTGAAGAAGCAGGGATTTTCCCTGTCCCCGGCGGCATCAGCCTTTGTCGATATTCTCGTCGAAATAGATGCGACGTTGAGCGAGCAGGAAGCATCGTTTGTTGAGTCCATGAATCTACCGACTGGTGGTCATCTGTCTGTGCGCCGGTCGGCGTTGTGATAGGGTACGGCCGCCGCTCGCATATATAGATTATTTTCCCGGCTTCTGCGTTCGAGTCAGGAGTAGGGGCTTCGAGGAAGAAATCCCAGATGCCACTTATCCCAGTCCGGGAAGAGGTCGAGACATGAAGCGCTGTGTCGAGCGACACCGAAAGAGCGTCAGTCCCGTCGCCTTGGCTTCCGCGCTGGCGGCAATGAGCCTGCTGGTCGGCGGTTGAGGTAAGGAGGAACTCGAAGTCAAGGAGATCGTCCGGCCGGTGAAGATGATGACCATTGGTTCCGGCTCCGCCGACGGCACACGGGAGTACCCCGGCCGGGTCCGCGCCGTCGAGGAGATCCGGCTCAGCTTCGAGGTGCCCGGCCGTGTCATCGAGCTTCACGCCCTCGAGGGGCAGGTCGTGGCTCGTGGCGCGCTGGTTGCGGCTCTCGATCCCCGCGACTACGAGGCCGCTCGTGATCGCGACCGGGCACTGCGTAACGAGGCGCGCGCCGACTACCAGCGCAACCGCACGCTCTACGAACGCGACGCCATCTCGCTGCGTGATCTCGAGGTGGTGCGGCGCCGCTTCGAGGTTCGCGAGGCGAACCTGAAGCAATCCGAGAAGGCGCTGAGCGACACGCGTCTCTACGCGCCCTACGACGGCAAGATCGCCGGACGCCTGGTGGAGAATTTCGAGAACGTGCTGGCCAAGCAGGCCATCGTGATCTTCCATGATGACTCCGCCCTGGAGATCAAGGCCAGCTTTCCGGAGACCGAGTACCTGCGGATCCGCGGCCTCGGTGGGGTGAAGGAGATGACCGGGAAGTTGAAACCCCAGGTGGAGGTGTCGGCCGCAGCCGGCCACCGAATCGAGGCCTGGGTGAAGGAGCTGCGCAACATCGCCGACCCGGTGACCCGCACCTACGAGGTCACCCTGGCCTTCGTGGCTCCGCCCGGGCTCCCGATCACGTCGGGCATGACCGCCACGGTCATCATCATCTCTCAGAACGCTGCTGGCTCCACGCTCGTCCCCGTCGCCGCCGTGGTCGTCAGCGAGGGTGAGCAGTCCACAGTCTGGGTCTACAACGAGACCGCGGGAACCGTGAGCGGCCGCGCCGTGACCGTGGGCCTGATGACGAGCGACGAGATCGAGATTCTCGAGGGGCTCCAGGACGGTGATCGGATCGCGGTGCTGGGCGCCAGCAACTTGAGTGAGGGCATGAAGGTCCGCCGTCTGGGCGAATAGGGGACGCCAGAATGAACCCCGCGAAGATCGCCCTGGAGCGGATTACCGTCACCTGGGTCTTCATCGTCCTCCTTCACGATTATGGCAGCAGAGTCCAGTTATTCGCCTCCGTTCAACCCGGGGGAGGCCAGTGAGACCGGTAATCCCGGGGCGGTTCACGCGCTGGCTCCTTCGTAACTCGGACGGAGTATGCAGACAAGAGCCAGGAGGCCGTTGCGCATTTCGTTGATCGTGTTCTCGACGTCAACGATTGTTGCCGAATCCGCCTTCCGAATCGAAAAGGGCGACTTGTCGATCCGACCAGTTAGGCATCAAAGGGCCGAGTGATCGAGTGATCGGCGACAAATACGTTTGCCGGAAAGAATGGCTGACGTCAATCACCCGAACGCCGGAGGATCAGCGAGTAGTTGTTCGCCGGCATCTCGACCTTCTCCACGAAATCGAGTCCACATTCCTTCGCCTCGGCAATGACGTCGCCCATGTCGCGTACTCCCCACTCCGGGTTGCGCTGGTGAAGGGAGGCGTCGAAAGCTTCGTTGCTGGGAGCTGTGTGTCGCCCGTCGATGCGGTAGGGCCCGTAGAGATAGAGGAGCCCGCCTTCGCCGAGCACGCGCCCGGCGCCGCGCATCAGGCCCTGGCAGGAAGCCCAGGGGGAAATGTGGATCATGTTGATGTTGACGACGACATCGGCGGATTCGATCGGCCAGACGTCTTCGCGGGCATCGAGGGCGACGGGCGACCGGAGATTCGGTGAGCCATCGCTCCGCCGGGCCTCGATGCTCTCGAGCGAGGGCGGGTCGATATCGCTCGGCTGCCAGATCAGCTCGGGGAAGTTGCGAGAGAAGAATGCAGCGTGCTCTCCGGTTCCGCTCGAAATCTCGAGTACGAGGCCTCGTTCGGGAAAGAGCCGACGCATCACGGCGAGGATTGGTTCGCGGTTCCGCTCGGTTGCGGGAGCGTGTCTGCGAAGCATGTCCACGGCCTCAGCCAGCCGGACGGAAGCGGCCGCGTGATTGCGACTCGCGCGAGACGACACTCGCACTGCTCGGCCCACTCGTGATAGCAGCTGGGACGATTCGGATCACGGAGGACCGGCTCCCTGCCCATATTGCCGCGCCAGATCCTCGATCACCTCGTGGAAGCCCGCGACGCATTCGCTCAGGATCTCGGCCACCGGCCGAACCGAGTCGATCCGCCCCGCGACCTGTCCACAGAGCGCCACCGCCGCGTTCATCTCGCCGCCAAAATAGAGGTCCATGATGTTCTGGCCGAACTCCGCCATCACGTTGTGGTCGACGTTCTCGAGCGCCTCGCTGCGCTCGGTCCGCAGCGCCCGCAGGCCGGGACCAAAGCGCCGATTGAGGAACACGGTGTCGGTCTCGTCGGCGTCCACGATCGCCTGCTTCCAGTTGTCGTGGATCGGAGACTCGAGGGCCGAGACCATGCGCGTTCCCATCTGGATGCCCTCCGCTCCGAGGGCGAAGGCGGCCGCCATGCTGGCCCCGTCGACCATGCCGCCGGCGGCAATGATCGGAACGTCGAACTTCGAGCGGATCAGCGGAAGCAGCACCATCGTCGCGACATCGCGCGGATTCTTGAATCCTCCGCCTTCACCTCCCTCGACGATCAGCCCGTCCACCCCGGCGTCGATCGCCTTCTGAGCCCCGCGCAAGGTCGGGACCACGTGGAAGACGGTGAGCCCGGCATCCTTGAGCGCCGAGGTGTACTTCGTGGGACTGCCGGCGGAGGTGGTGACGAATCGGACGCCCTGGTCGACGACGAACTCCACGATGCCCGGGTCGCGCACGAAGGCCTGGGCGATGTTCACGCCGAAGGGTTTGTCGGTGAGGTCCTTCATCATGCGAATCTCATCGCGGATCGCGTCGAGCTGACCGGAAGAGGTCTCGATGATCCCCATCGCGCCCGCATTCGAGACCGCCGACGCAAGGGGGGACCGGGCAATCCAGCCCATCGGCGCCTGAACGATGGGGATCTCGACGCCCAGAAGCTCGGTGACGCGGTTACGGATGGACATGAATAGGGCTCCTCGTCATGGGTTCGGGCCGGCAGGTCGTGAGCTGGTGAGATTTGACGCGGGGTCGCGAGTCGATTGAAGTCCGATCTCCGACGGCGAGCTCAGTGGATCCGAACCGATTCGAGATTGCGGGCTCGCGCTCAGAAGAACGCGATGTCCGCAATGAGGCCGATCAGAAAGAGTGCACCGAAGCGGCGGTTGTACCAGAACGCCGCAGCCACGAAGTAGAGGGGCCACACGCCTGCGGGCAGGTCCGCCGGCGGCTCGCTGGGCCGCGGATGGCGATACATGCGCCAGACGCGCCGGAGCGAGGGAGCGGCGATCAGCACGATGAGCATGATGGGGTGGAAGTATCCGCTCGCGATCAGCACTCCCATCACGATGAACTGCGCGATCAGCATCGCGAAGACCGAGTAGCGCGAGAGCTTCTCTCCCAGGATCACCGGCAGCGTCCGGATCTTCTTGCCCTGGTCGGCTTCGAGCTTGTCGATGTGCTTTCCGAAGAGCACGGCCGTTGGCCCGAGAGCGTAGGCGACGCTCGCCCAGGCGACGTCGTTGCTCCACTCGCCCGTGATGACGTAGTAGCCCCCGCCCACCATCAGCGGCCCCCACACGACCAGCACGGCCGGCTCCCCCATTCCGATGTACTTGAGGGGCCAGGTGTAGAAGAGGACGAAGAACGCACCCGCTCCCATCAGGTAGAGGGCCACGTCGCCCCGCAGGAAGACGAGATAGGCGCCGACCGCGAGGGCGGCCGCGCCCGTGACGACGGTGTAGAGCGAAATCTGGCGAACGCTGAGGAAGCCCGCCTCGATGGTCTGGGGTCCGTATTGAGTTCGGAAGTAGTTGCCCTGGTCGACGCCCTTGAGGTGATCGGTGAGGTCGTTCACCAGGTTGTTGGTCGCGTGGGCGAGACACAGGCCGAGGGTGACGAGCCCCCAGAGCACGAAGTCGAAGGAGCCGGCCTTCACGGCAAGCAGACCCGCCAGGGCCGCCGACATGAAGGTCATGATGATCACGGCGGCTCGGGTCGCGATCAGCCAGCGGGAGATCAGATCGAGTGCGTCCCACTCGGCCTGATCGATCCGGGGCATGACGGTGAGAGCCTTCCCCCACATCGATACATCGGGCATGCGTCCCTCCAAGCCCGCAATGCTAGCAGGCCGTGGAGCAACTCCTCTGGGGCCTGTTACTGCCCGCCACGCTCTACGTGGACTCGGGAATGGGCCCCGCCCGGTCGGATCGCGGCAGCCTCACCTCGAAGCGGGTTCCGTGTCCGAGCTGGGAAGTCACGACGATCCGGCCGTCGTGCCCCTTGACGATTTCGTAGGAGACGTACAGACCGAGTCCGGTGCCTTCACCGACCGGCTTGGTAGTGAAGAAGGGGTCGAAAAGGCGTTCGCGAGTCTCCTCCGTCATGCCCGGTCCATCGTCCTCCACCACGGCGACGACCTCGTCCTCGTCGAGCTGTGTCGACAGACGAATCGTCCCCTGCGAGCCCATGGCCTGGACGGCATTGACGAGCAGGTTCACGAAGACCTGGCGCAGCTGATTCGGCGCACACTCGATCGCTGGAACCTCATCGTATATGCGATCGAAATGTACTCCGGGGCTCGTATGGGTCGAGGCCACACGGAGCGCGTCCTCGAGCAGATCCTTCGGGTTGGCCGGGGACCATGCGTCGCGCCCGGCGCCCCCAAAGTGCGAGAACTCACGCACGTCCCGCACGATCGAGATCGTGCGCTCGACGCCTTCGATCGACTCATCGATCAGCTCATCACACTCTTGGAGGCGGGAGATCGACGCGGCGGAAACGCCGGGCAGCTCTTCGAGCTTCGCCGTCAGCTCACTCCACTCCTGGCGCAGCATCTGGAGATTGGCTCGGGCATAGGACATCGGATTGTTGATCTCGTGCGCCAGCCCTGCGGCCAGCTGGCCGACCGCCTCCAGCCGCTGGGACTCACGCAGTCGCTCGTGCATCGCGGTCCGCTCGGCGACCCGGCCCAGCTGGACACCGACATGGGCGAAGACGTCGTGGAGTCGCTCGTCTTCGTCCATGATTCGGGACGATCCGAATTCGAGTACGGCCCGGACATCACCGTGCATCAACACGGGAACCGCGAATCCGCTGCGAATCCCGACGGCAAGCGCGATCTTCGCCCGCTCACCCAGCCCCTCAGCCGTCTCCAGGTTGCAGATGCACTGGGGAATTCGGCTCGCGACCGCTCGGCCGGGCAGCCCTTCGCCCGAGCAGTAGACGATCTTCTCGGATCGTCGCTGGAGTGAGACCAGCTCACCATCCACCTCGACGTGAACCGTGCCGCTCGACGCGACCTGACCTGCAGCGTTCACGTGCAGGATATGGCCGGCCGTCCAGTCCATGATCTTGCAGATGTGCTCGATGCTCTCCCTCAGCGCATCATCGAAGGAGGTGGCCTCGTTGGCCGAGATCGCCGCGTGCTGAAGGAGCTGAACGTAGGCGGTCTCTCTCGACAGGCCCTCGTTCGCGGTGGCGAGCTCCTGCTCGGCCCGCCGCTGGGCGGCGACGAAGCCAATCGCGATCAACGCCATGGCAACGATCGCCGTGACGCGATGAAAGAGCGCCTGGCGGTTCTGCATTGCGGCGGGAATCTGGTTGTCGAGCTCGACGCCGAGTTCGGGCAGGCTCCAGAAAGCGAGGGTGATGGAAAGAGTGACGAGCGTCCAGATCGCCGCACCGCGCCATCGCAGCACGACCGCCGCGCAGATTGGGAGGAGGTAGAGCCAGGAGAAGTTCGGCTGGTAGAAGCCACCCGAGGTGTAGTTGGAGAAGATCAGCATCCCGCCGAGGATCGTGATCCCGAAGTTTGCGCCGAGGGTGGCATTTCGCGTCCATTGCAGCAGGGCGAGATTGGCCAGGGCAGCGACGAAGGCCACGATCAGGGCGGCGCACATCGAATGGATTCCGAGCGCAAGGTGCTCGAAGAAATAGAGGACGGCCACGAGAAGCATCGCCAGGGTCGAGAAGGAGGTGATCCGGATCCGTCGCATCTCGTTCGACGAGACTGAATCGGGATCGATGCCGAGATCTGCGAAACCGAAGAGTCGCCGGGCGGCTTTCATCTTCCGGGCGGGGAGCACGGTGGGTTCCGTCGTCTCGGTCAAGTTTTCCATCTCCAGATCCGCCCTATCAATCGGTCGATCGAAGAGGAGCCTTGAAAAGCAATATTCCGCCACGGCTCGAAGAATCGAGTTGAGTGGGAGGGGTCATGGACGGCATTCAGGTGGCTCTACGCGAGGGCGCGCTTCAAGGCCTCGGTGATCGAGAGGGCTTCGCGAGCGTCCTCGATCTCTTCGAGCAGGCAGATCTCGCTGCCACTGGGCAGGTTCGCGACGATGCGAAATCGGGTGGGGCGGCCCGCGTCTTGCCGGCATGGCTCATGGGGGGAACGAAGCTCGGCTGCACCGCTCGTGAGAATGGAATCGGGAAGCGTTCGCGCATCCTCTCCGTATTCCTCTGGGAGAGCGCCAAGAGGTCCGTCATGCTTCACCCTGAGACTGGAGAGATCCTTCCCCTCCAGCACCAGGGGATCGGAGCAGGGACGGTGAATCTTTAGCGACCGGCCCTGGACTGCGAGGCAGGGTGGGGAGGCTGGAGTGCTGCGAACGCAGATCTCGAGCTTCCCGTCGACATCCGCGATTTCGTAGGTTTTGCCCCAGGCACCGGCCTGCCGGAGCAGCGGCTCACCGGTGCCAGCGTCGTGGAGCAGGCAGAGCCCGGCACAGTCCACGCAGAATCCCATTCCCTGGCGCCGGGATGCGGAAGAAATCCTCAGCGTGGCGCTGCACGAGTCGCACTTCGGCGCGCAGATGCCCATCGCGTCGTTCGTGGATTCGGATCGCATGGCGGTTTTCCCTCCCCGGAGCCGCGGAGGCCCTGTCTGCTCATCGGTTATTCCTGTCGGGAGCCGTAGCCTGGGGGCGCGGCTCGGGAGGGAATTGCCGGCCGTCCCGGCGCTCATCGCCCGGCTGCGTGCAGACGTCTGGTCGATGATCCAGCCCTCATCGACGTAGCGGAGTGAGCCTGGGCCTCGGGGCTCAGCCTCGCAGCCGCCGGGCCAGGGCGATCACCGTCTGAAGCCGTCCGAGCGCCTGGCGGCGCTGCGCTCGCGAGAGTCCGAGGAAGAAGACGACGGGCGCGATGATGGCGAGCGAGATGAGCGCTCCTCCGATCAGCTCGACCCATCCACGGGCCAGCAGATCGATTCCGATGACCTCGGTTCCAGCCAGCGCGATGATGGTCGTAACGAGGGGGCGAACGAGTCCCGAGGCGTCCAACTTCGGGATGCCAAAGGCCTGGCGGACGAGGGCGGGCATCACCAGTCCCATGACGAGGCGTCCGATCAGCAGGCCCACCAGAACGGCCAGTACGCTCCCGTCGTAGAGCCGCCCCAGCCCATAGCCGAGCCCAAAGGTAATGCTGCCGGAGACGAACCCGAGGTAGACCTTCTTGCGAACGTCGAGGGTCACGTTGAGGATGTTGGAGTCGGTCCGGATCAACACGAACTGGATCGCGAGCAGAACCATCAGGAGGGTCTCGTGCGTTCCGATGAAGTTCTCCGGACCCACCCAGAGCGACACGAAGGACCGGTTCCAGAGCAGGATCATGCAGCCGAAGATCGTGTTGATCAGCCAGCTCGTGCGAATGATCTCGCTTCGCATCTTCGTCGCGCGCGCGAAATCACCGCTGCCGACGATCCCTCCCAGGCTCGGCATCCCCGCGCCGATGAGGTTCAGCGAAACGATTCCCGCCATCTGGATCGCATAATTCGAGAGCACGAAGGTCGAGACGGTGGCCGCCGAGCTCACCAGGCCCAATACGATGATGTCGCTCGTGAACACGATCCTGCCCACGATCTCCCAGGCGAGGATCCAGATGCTGAAGCCGAAGAAGCTGCGGACTTCCAAGCGGCTCGGCCGGCTCACGCCGAACCAGGTAAGCGTACGGCGGGCGATTCCGACCACGATGACGGCGGCTGCAAGGGGTGCGATCAGACTCGCGACAGCGACACCGGAGATCCCCCAACCCTGCATCGCGAAGCCGACCATCAGGGCACCGGTCCCCGTGATTGCCACGAAGCGAAGCCAGGCGATTTTGTAGGAGAGGTTCATCCCGAAGAGCACGGCCGCGGGGATTTGCTGGAGCGGGGTCAGTACGAGACCCAGGACGAGGACGGCGCAGGTGATCCGGGTGACGCTGAAGAGCTCGGGATCGAGGTCGTTGATGAATGTGGGGGCGAGCCACGCGAGAGATCCGCCCAGGATCACCACGATGGGGACCATCCCGAGGGAGACGACGAGGGCGCTGCCGACGTCCCGTCGTTTGGCCCCGGTATCCGGGTCGGCTTGGGAGTTGGCGATCCTCCACTTGAGCCCCTGAGTGGATTGATTCTCCGCGCCCGCCACGAACGAGAGCAGGCGCTGGCAGAACTTCCAGGTGCCGAACTGCACGGGGCCGAGAATCGAGAGCAGGGCGGGGCTGACGACGAGCCCGACAATGATGTTCGCCAGGGCATTGAAAACCGCGGTCGCTGCGTTGAGCGAGGTCTTCGCAGTGAGGCTCCTGGCTGCCGGCGGACTCATTCGAATTCGGCCCTCGATTCGACGGGAGCGCTCCCGTACCGTTTCTTCAGCATCGATTTCATCACGGATCGCGCCCGGCAGGATGATTCCATCCTCTCGAGGTCGCCCTCGGCGAAGTGATGCAATCCACTCCACTTCCCCGGCTCCGATCTTCGCCGGGCATGACGTTGGCAGAACGGGGGGGAGCGCGGAGACGGGGGCGGGCGGAATCAGAGCTCGAGACGGGCTACCTCGGACTTCACGGCACGGAACTTCCCGTTGGCCTCTCGCGGGATGCTCGCGACGCGAGTCAGATCGATGCCGATCTCGTCTCCCAGGTGCTCGCGGATCGCCATGACGAGCTTCTCTTCGTCCTTCTCGCCGAAGTCGTCATCGGGCACGAAGAGCACCTCGATGCTCTCCTTCGTCTCCTGGAGGATCTGGGCCTCGTGAATGCGCTCGAGTCTCTTGAATATATGGTCGATGCGACCGATCAAGCGGTCGTCGGGAGTCATGACGAAATCTTCCACCCGCCCGTCGATGTCGAGGAAGACGCTGCCGGGCCTGCCACAGGGGCAGGGGTGTTTGGACATCGTGCCCACGTCTCCGATTCGATAGCGCAGGAATGGGGTCGCGGGGTTGGCGAGGCCGGTGACCAGCAGCTCGCCGCGCACGAAGTCCTCGGTCTCTTCGTGGGGCTCGACTTCGACGATGCAGAACTCCATATCGACGTGGAGACTGCCCTCCCTGCACGAGGTCATCGAGACGGCGAATTCGCTGGATCCGTAGCGCTCCCAGATCGAAGCGCCGAAGGCTTCGCTGATGCTCTTCTTCTGGAAGGCCAGGAGGGACTCGGATGACGTGAAGACTCCCTTGAGCTGCCCTCTGGGAAGGGTCTTGCCGCTCGCGATCATCGCGCGCGACATCAGGTGCAGCGCGCTCGGGTAGCCGGTCACGTAAACGGCCTCGCTGTCGAGGATCGCGTCGATGTAGTACTCGAGGTTGCCCGGCGACATGTGATAGGTGGAGAATAGGAGCTGCCTCCCGTAGGCGTTCTGCCTCCAGAAGGGTGGCCGCCGCTGATTGAAGGGGACGATCACCTGTCCGCCCCAGGTCAGGTGAACGTCGCGCAGATCGATGCCCTGGGACTTCCGCAGGCGCCACACCGTTGCGTACTCCTCGGCGAGGGCCTCGGGAGTGCTGTAGAGGCGAAGGGCACTGCCAGTGGTTCCCGCCGTGACACCTCGGCGTAGCTGAGTGGTGGGAATGTCGCGAGAGATGAAATCCTCGGTGTGCGAACGATAGGTTTCCTTCTCGAGAATCGGGATTCCGGCGAGGGTCTCCTGGATCGCCTGCTCGGGATCCGAAGCCGTCGAGGGGGGTGGCAGATCCTTGTAGTGGGGGACGTGTTTGCGGGCGCGCTCGACCAGCTCGCTCAGGCGATCTCGCTGGATCTCGAGCAGCCGCGATTCGGGGCCTTCCAGATTGCTCTGCCAGCTGGCCAGGACCTCATGGAAGTGTGGAGTGAAGCGGTCGCGGAAGCGTCGGTATCCCGCCCACGAGCAGGCGAGATTCTGGGCGAAGACCGGTAGGGCATAGTAGAGTTCTTTCATCAGTGCCCATGACTCCGGAGCGAACCAGTGAACCCGAGGGCCCTGTCGCCCTGGTGTACGCCCTGTTTGACATCCGCGGATGATCCACGATAGGGTATCGTAGCAATGGGGCCACCGCTCCGAGATCCGCGTGGCACTTGGACAAATTGGCTCGTGGTGGCGTCGCAGTGGACAGGATCGACAATTCCGGGCGGAGCCTCACATGCCGTGGACGCGAATTCCTGCTCTTTCTTCGAGACACCGCTCAACCACCCGCTGATGTGCTCGGATGAAGGTGTGTCGACGTGGAGACGGTCGAGAATGGAGTCCCGGCTCCCCAGCGCTCGGGGCGACCTGGGCGGCACCCGGGGAGAAGGGCTTCGGAATCCGCGATGGCTGCCGGCGGGTCGTTGAAGATCCTCCTGGTCGTGGAGAGCTTCCCCCCCCACACCAGTGGTGGGCGGTCCTATCGCGCAGCGAAGCTCGTCAAGAGCTTCACCCGCTCGGGCTGCCGGGTGCTGGTGCTCTGCGGGGATCGTGAAATCGACTCCGATCCCGGACTTCTGGAGGGCGTCGACTTCGACAAGCTCGAGGTCGTGCGTTGTTCTCAGCCTCCGGAGTCGCGTCTGGTCTTTCGCCTGCGCCAGCTCTTGCGCCAGCTCTTCTTGATGGATGGGCGTCTCGATCTCGCCTTTCGTCTCCTCTCCAGCTTGAAAGAGAACGCTCCCGATTTCGTTCCCGACGTCGTAATCACATCGAGTGCTCCCTACGAGGTGCATTGGGTCGGTTACCTGCTCAAGCGGCGTCTCGGGTGTTGTTGGGTGAGCGACTGGCGGGATCCTTTTACCCTGAATCGCAACTATTCGAAGCGTCTGCCGACGGCCCGCCTGGCGGATCGGGTGGCGGAGAGGTTCATCTATCGCCGCTCGGACGGTGTGATATTCAACACGCGATGCAACCTCGAGCAGGCCGCCAAACGCTTCGGGCTGGACGCCTCCGATCCGCGCTACACAGTCTGCCAGAACGGCTATGACCCCGCCGACCTTCCGGGCGATCTGCGGGCGCCGTCTGCCGGAGAAGGGCAGGAATTCGTGCTCAGCTACATCGGCGGTGTCCGGGGAAACGAGGTCGAGCGTCTATTCGTAAGCCGAGTGCTGGAGCAGCGGGCGGCTCTCACGGATCGCGGAGTCCGGATCCGGCTCGTGGGAAACGGCAGCGAGACATTTCGCGAGGAGGCCGAGCAGAGCCGGGGTGTGCTCGAACTCGTGCGATTCCTGCCTCAGGCGGAGCTGGAACTCATCTGGCGCGAGAGCTCGGCGCTCTTGATGTTCCTGCCGCAGAGCAAGGGCCAGCTGGGGTGGGTTCCCCAGAAGCTCTACCCCTACCTCGCGAGTGGACATCCGATTCTCGCGTTCGTACCGCCGGGGGAGGCCCGGGACTATCTCTCCCAAGCGGGCGGTCACGTGATCCGGGATCCCGAGGATTACGATCTGCTCGAAGCCATCGACTGTGTCGTGCGGGCGGGTAGAGAAGACGAGCCCGGGACCCGCGATAGGGAGTCGATCGAGCGTTTCGATCAGAGCCGGCTCTTCGCCCAGCTACAGCGCTGGCTATGGGAGCGAGTCGAGACGTAGCCCGGATATTTCGTGAAGCTCGTTGCGAGGGCGTGCCTCAGCGGCGCTCGATGTGCCCCTGCCACCCGACGTGGGGAAGGAATGGATGAGCGGCGGTGATGTCGTCGAGGGTCCGCTCGATCAGCACCGATTCGCCCTCCTCGCCCCTTGTGGCCTCGATGACGATGACCTCGTCTGCGTCGCGAACCGCAGTGATGCGCGGGCCTTCGTCCCGCATCGGACCCAGGATCTTGGGAACGCGGGACTCGTCGAATCCCATCAGGCGAAGGGCGGCCAGATCGAGGGCGATCGGGTCGGTGCCGGCGAGCACCACGCCGAGGGGAACATCGGTGGGCGCAAGGGGACCCTCGCCAGCGCCGGCCACGATGCCGTCGAGGATGCTGAGGACTCGGCGCACGGGAGCTCCGGCGTCCAGGTGGAGACCCTTGCGATCGCTGTAGTAGACGCAGCGGTTGAGATCGCAACACATGCGCCACGTCGTCTGGTTTCCGTGCCAGTTGCCGCTGCGAATGAAGTCGTCGCCGCGCGTCGCGGATTCGATGCGGCGCGCCAACCGAAACAAGCCCAGCAACCGGCCGCGTGCCAGCCATGGGCGGGCGAATTCGGTAGCCCGGCTGCGCAGACGGTCGAGCGGGCTCGAGTCCGGGAACTCGTCACCGCCCGCTGCTTGGGATCCCACGCAGTGGTGGGGTAGCCAGTTCTTGTCGCCGTTGATCCCGACGAGATTCTTGAGCGCGAGGGTCACCCCGGTCTTCTTGTGGGTCTTGAGCTTGGGCAGGTTCACGATCAGATCCGAGGAGAGAACGGTCTCGGAGAGCAGATACTCGTTTCTCCCGTCCGAATGGTGCTCGGAGGTGGGACCGGGATCGTAATCGGCGCCGCGAAACCGGTTCGGGTCGAGTCCGGATCCCTCGAAGAAGCTCTTCGAACCGAGATCGACGGCGCGATAGCCGGCAGGATCGCCGGGCAACGCCCGCCGCTCCACGATGATGCCCTCGCGAAAGATCACGCGTTCCCGGCGCAGGTCGATGATCCGAAGCTCGCGACCGAGGCATGCCGAGTAGAATTCGACCAGTGAGTCGAGGCCCGCGATGCGCCGGATCTCGTCGAAGTCGCAATCCTGCTGGGGCGCCTCGGCGAGCGTCACGCTTCCGCCGGCCCCGACGGCGAGAAACGCGTAGTCGGCCACGGCGCGCAGGATGGCGCCGTGGGTCACGACACTTTCGATCGTTCCGCCCGCATCCGAAGCCGGATTCCAGTGGCGGATGAAGTTGGGCTTGAGGACGACGCTGCCGCCCGGCTGGACGAGATCGGCGAGGGGATTCCAGTCGGGCCCCCCGTAATGCGCTTCGTCGAGTCCGAGTGCCCGGAGAGAAGCCCGCACGGCTGCATAGACATGGTTGGTCGAACTCAGCTCGAGATCCGGACCAAAGAGGTGGCCCAGCTCGGGGTAGAGGGAAGCTGGGCCATGAGGAGGGCTCGTGCCCTCGTAAGTCGGATCCGTCCTCGCAAGACCGACGCGAATCATCGTACTTCGGTACCTCATCGATCGGTCTGCTCAGCGATCGGGTTGATCGAGACTGAAGATTCGAGAGGCCAATGGTCGCGAACACTCCGGCACAGGGGGCTCGCCCGCAGTAGCCGAACTCATCGCGGGATCCATGCGCAGCCTCGAGCCCGCTCCCGGTCGTCTCGACGGCAGCTCGGTGGCGGAGCATAGCCCAGCACACGAGGCGGCAACTGGAACGCGCGCCGCGCGGGCCATCGCCGCGGCACCCAGCGGCGGCGATGCCTTCGGCCTCTCCGCGCTATGATCGGCGCGCCGATGTGGCACAGCCCCCGATCGCGACGCGAGGGTCGATCTGGAGACGCGGGATGTGGAAGTCGTGATCGTGGGGATCGATGGCTCGAGTGTTCGCTCGGGCGGCGGCGTCAGCTATCTCGCCGGAGTGTTGGGAGCGGCGACGCCTTCCGAGCAGGGTATCGAACGCATCCGGGTCTGGGCAAAGAAGTCGACCCTGGCGCTACTTCCCGATCGCGACTGGCTGGAGCGCATCGAAGCGCCCCTGTTGGAGCGTTCCCTTCCGATGCGGGTCTTCTGGCAGCGCGCAGTTTTCCCTCGTCTGGCGCGGGGCTGCGACGTCGTATTCGCGCCGGGGGGCACGGCTCCCTACGATCTCCAACCCCTGGTGACGATGTCCCAGAACATGCTTCCCTTCGACCCGGAGGAGGCGCGGCGCTTCGGTCATGGCTGGGTTGGCCTGCGGCTTCGCATCCTGAGGCGGACTCAAGCGCGAAGCTTCCGCCGAAGTCAGGGCGTGATCTTCCTCAGCGAACATGCGCGCGATCGGATCGGCCGGACGCTTGGGGGCGTTCCGAACGCGATCACCATTCCTCACGGAGTTTCCGACGAGTTTCGTTGCGAGCCGAGGCCGGCCCGAGTGATCGAGGAATGCTCTCCCAAGGCTGCCTTTCGCCTGGTCTACGTGTCGATCGTCGATGTCTACAAGCACCAGTGGAGCGTCGCAGAAGCCGTCGCGCGCTTGCGCGCCCGGGGCCTGCCGGTCGAGATCGACTTTCTTGGTCCAGCCTATCCCCCCGCGCTCGCGCGCCTGCGAGCAGTGATCGAGAAGCTCGATCCCGCCGCCGAGTTTCTTCGCTACTCGGGCCCGGTCCCCCACCGCGATCTCCCCGAGCGCCTCTTTCGAGCGGATCTCTTCGTGTTTGCTTCGTCGTGCGAGAACCTCCCCAACATCGTCATCGAGGCGATGGCGGCGGGACTGCCGATCGCCTCCTCGCGGCGGCCGCCGATGCCCGAGGTGCTCGAGGACGCGGGCGTCTACTTCGATCCGGAAGACGTGAGCGATATCGAGCAGGCTCTCGAGGAGTTGATCCGGGACGCCGATCGTCGCGAGAGCCTGGCGCGGCGAGCCTGGAAGAAATCCCAGGGCTACTCTTGGAAGCGATGTGCCGACGACACGCTCGCCTTCCTGGCCGCGACCGCGAGAGCGGATCCGGTTTGAATTGCCCGTTGCGGAGCTGATCAACCATGCCCGGCGCCTCCCCTACCAGACCGAATTCCAGCGAGCGAGGGCCGAGAGTGGCGCTCGTGACGAACGTGGTCCCGAGCTATCGCGTCCCCTGCTTTCGGCGTCTGGCCGAAGAGCTCCCCGGACGGATCATCTTCTTCGTGATGACCCGAGAGCTCGCCGATCGGGAATACATCCTGACTTCGGAAGATCTCGGCGACCTGCCGATCGTCACCCTCGATGCACGCCGGCGGTTTCGACGCAGCGTCTTCGATGACGTCCACTGGAACGATCTCGCCCCGATTCTGGACGCCGACTTCGACGTCGTGATCCTCGGCGGCTGGTCGGAGCCGACGCTGCTGGCGCTCTGGCTGCGATATCAGTTTCGCCGCGCTCGTCTCCTGATCTGGTCGGAATCGACCGCGGTCGATCTCGCGCGGAGCTGGAAGAAGGAGTGGATCAAGCGGGTATTGCTGCGAGGGGTCGCGGGCTGCATTGTGCCGGGGCGTCGGGCCGCCGAGTATTGCGAGCAGCTGGGTCTGGCGCCGAGCCGGATCTTCAACGCAGCGAACGCCATCGATCGGGAGTTCTTTCGAACCCGCGCCGATGAACTGCGCTGCCGTCGTGAGTCCCTGCGCGACGAGCTCGGATTCGAGCACACGACGCTGCTCTTCGTCGGCCGACTGACCCACGAATTCAAGTGCATCGGGGTGCTCCCGGAGGCGGTGGCCAAGCTCGAGGCGCGCGGTCATTCGGTGACTCTCGTGCTGGTGGGAGAGGGTCCGGACGAGGAATGGTGCCGGGAGCGGGCCGCGGAGCTGGGGTGTCGCGACGTGCGCTTCACGGGCACCCTCGGCCACGACGCACTCTGTCCCTACTACGCCTCCGCAGATCTCCTGATCGTGCCCAGCCGCTCGGATCCATGGGGCTTCGTCGTGAACGAGGCGATGGAGTTCGGGCTCCCCCTCGTCGTCTCCGAAGCCGTGGGTGCGGGGGCCGACCTGGTGGCTTCGGGAGAGAATGGTCTGGTGGTCCCGGTCGGGGACGCCGAGGCCCTGGCCGATGCGATCGAGTCGATCTGTGCGGACGAGGCCGCGCGTCGCCGGATGGGCGAGGTCTCGAGGGAGAAGATCGAGGCCTTCACTCCGGAGCGTTGGGCGAAGGGTGTCCTCGCCGCGATCGAAGCCGTGAGCAACCGGAGGGACTGAACCCGGCTCAGCGGGATCAGGCTCCCTTGCTGGGGCGGGCCCGGCCTGGGAGCGAGCGGGTCGCTTCCACGCCCGGCCACGCTCTTCTCCTGCCGCGTAGACTCCTCGCGGGATCAGGCTCGCTTGCTGGGGCGGGCCGCGCCGGCTGGGCCGCGCTTCGCCCGCTTCGCTCCAGGCTTGCGTTTCGGGCCGCGCTTCGGCTGTGATCCGCGCCCGGATGACTTGCGCGGTCCGCCGCTTTTGCCCTTTCGGCTGAAGGGACGATTCTTCTTGTCGCCACGATCCTTGTC
>CBDUYG010000017.1:0-18003 GCA_965371385.1 uncultured Myxococcales bacterium
GGAGCAGGAGCCCTTGACGCTCGACCCCGCGATCCAGCCACTCGGAGCGCAACCTCTCGTAGAGGACCCGTTCGTGGGCCGCATGCTGATCCACGAGCAGGAAGCCGTCCTTCGCCTCGACGACCAGGTAGGCGGCGAGCAATTGCCCCATCAACCGCATCTCGCCGAAGCGAAGGGCCTGGCCCTCTTTCGCCCCTCCTCCGCCCGCGGCCCCATCGGAGTCGACCAGGGCCACCGACCCAGCCATCGAGAGCCCCGGCAACGAGCTGGGCTCGGCGGCGGGCGGATCCTGACCCACGCTGCCGCGCTGGGCCAGCACCCAGTCGCTCGCGCCGACCTCTCGGACCCGGCCCGAATGCGCTCCGCTCGAAGCTGGGAGCCCTGCCCTACCCTCTTGGTTCGGGCTCTGGATCTCTCCCGGCAATGTTGCGGCGGCCGGTTCTGCGACACCGGAGTCCAGCCAGCCGCGCCCGGCCATGGCCTCGCGCACGGCCCGGCGGATCAGTCGATGGATCGACTGGGGGTCCTCGAAGCGAACCTCCCACTTCGCCGGATGGACGTTGACGTCGACTCGGCCCGGCGCGAGAGTCAGGAAGAGCACAGCAGACGGGAAACGCCCGCGCGGCAGCACGTCACGATAGGCCTGGAGCAGGGCATGACGCATGACCTTGTCGCGAACCGGCCGCCCGTTCACATAGAGGTAGAGGGCATTGGCGTTCGAGCGAGTCGCCTCCGGACCCGAGACGTAGGCCTCGAGGTGTCCCCCCGCTTCGTCGCACTCCGCCCTCTGCAGCGCGTCCGCCTCGGCCTCTCCCAGGACAGCAGCGATGCGATCCAGAGGATCGGAGACGGCCGGCCAGACGATGGGTGGCCGCTCATCCCGGTGCAGCTCGAAGTGCACTCCGGGAAGTGCGAGGGCGAGACGCCCCATCCAGTCGCTGATGTGCCCCCACTCGGTGCTCGACTTCTTGAGGAACTTGCGCCGCGCGGGAACCCGGCCGAAGAGCTCTGCGACCTCGATTCGAGTTCCCTCGGGTCCGCCCGCACTGCGGGAATCCTCGACCTTGCCGGCGTCGAGGCGAATCTCGTGACCGGTGTCGCTCCCTCGAGCACGACTGAAGAGCCGCATCTTCGAGACGGAAGCGATTGCAGGCAGGGCCTCTCCTCGAAAGCCGAAGCTCATGACCCGCTCGAGCTCCGAAGCGTCAGCCAGCTTGCTCGTGGCGTGCCTCTCGAGAGCGAGGCGAAGCGCCCCAGGGGGCATCCCGGAACCGTCATCCGTGACAGCGATCAGGGCCTTGCCTCCATCCCGAACGTCCACCCGAATCCGCGTCGCGCCAGCATCCAGACTGTTCTCGACGAGCTCCTTGACGACCGACGCCGGTCGCTCGACGACCTCTCCTGCGGCGATCTGGTCGATCAGGGAGTCCGAAAGTCTCTGGATCCGGCCCTTCATTGCCGAAACTCCCCGAAACCAGGTTCTCGCCTGATTTTCAGAATTGGTGTGATTTCGCTGCCCACTTTTCCCCTCTCGCGAGGTAACATCATCGCCATCTCTCGTCAATGAAGGCGTGTCAGTCGCGCGACACGTGGCGAACGATTCGCCGACCAGATCCGGTCAAAGCCGCAAGTATGATTGACAAGATCGTGAAACATCAATAGTTCTGGTGTCTCGGGGAAAAGCGTCAGGGGGCAGAGCGCAATGAACGATCCGCGAACAATAGCAAGTAGTCCCACGAGCGTTGTGGCGGGGGATTCTCGGGGTCTATCGAATACCGGGCCATCCGCGACTGCGGAGCGAGCCGAAAGGCCCATCGGCCGGCGACAGAGTGATCGAATCGTCGTCGCCAGCGAGAGCGGCCAGCGATCCGTCGATGAGGCCACGAGCTGTGCTCGTGGTGTCGCGCCGGTCGTGATCGTGGGGGCGGGCGGGACCGGCAAGCGGCACATCGGCCGCGCCATCCATTCCTGGAGCAGCCGGGCCGGTGGCCCCCTGGTCGTGCTCTCGGTTCGCAGAGGGGATGAATCTCAACACCATAGGGATCTCTTCGGCTCAGTGGGTTCCATGGCCTCGCTCGCGGAGGATCCAGAGGGAGCCCTGTCACGCGCGGCTCAGGGAAGTCTGCTGATCGCGGGGATCGATTGTCTGGAGCAGTCTGCCCGACAGGCCCTGATCCAGGCACTCCAGGCCGGGACTTTTCAACGCAACGGTCAGAGCGATTCCATTCCCGCCAGCGCCCGGATCATCGCCACCAGCGAGAGTCACGGCGAGAGCTGGTTGGGAGACATCCCCTGCCAGACCGTTCGCCTCGACGGCCTCGATAAGCGTCCTGAGGATGTGTTGCCACTTTGCATGCACTTTCTCGCCGAGTTTTCCGGCGAAGAAGGAGTGCGGCCGGTCGGTCTCACGACCGACGCTCGTCACTGGCTGGTCGAGGAGGCCTGGCCGGGCAATGTGCGCGAGCTGAGAGAACGCATTCGCCAGGCGGTGAGGCTGAACGTCGACGGTGCGGTCTCGGCCGAGGCCCTGATGCTGGCGACGGACGGTGACGAAGTGCTCTCATTCAAGCAGGCGAAACGAGCCTTCGAGACTCGCTATGTCGAGGGGCTGCTTCGACGCTGCGGTGGCAACATCAGCCGGGCGGCAAGGCTGGCCAAGAAGGATCGAAAGGATTTCTACGACGTGATTCGTCGCACTGGGGTCGATCCGAGCCAGTTCAGGTCTTAGTAGGGAGCGGTTGGATGACCCGGCTTCGTGTGGGTGTCGTCCAGATGTCGTCCAATGACGATCTCGACGGGAACCTGGAGCGCGCGCGCGGCCTGATTGCCCACGCCGCCGGCATGGGTGCTGAGTTGATCGCCCTGCCCGAGAACTTCGCCTATCTCAGAAGGGAGGGCCTCGGCTTCCCGTGTGCCCAGGGAATCGACGGCGAGATCGTCGGTTTCCTGCGCGATCAGGCGCGCGAGCATGGTACCTGGATCCTCGGCGGATCTTTTCCCGAAGCCATTCCCGACCAGAACCGGGTCTTCAATACGAGTGTGCTGATCTCCTCCCAGGGAGAGTGCGTCGCCCGCTACCGCAAGATTCACCTCTTCGATGTGGAGCTGGGCGAACGCGGTGGCAGCTTTCGCGAGTCCGATGGGATCGCTCCAGGAGAGGACATCGTCGTGGCCGATACGGACTTCGGGCCCCTGGGAATGTCGATCTGCTACGACGTTCGCTTTCCCGAGCTCTATCGGAAGTTGGTGGAAAGGGGTGCGCTCATCGTCGGCGTCCCCGCGGCCTTTGCGCCCGAGACCGGCAAGGACCACTGGAAGGTTCTGTTGCAGGCCCGCGCCATCGAGAACCAGGTATATGTGATTGCCCCAGCCCAGTGCGGCCGTCACTCGGCGGATCGCTCGAGCTACGGGCGGTCGCTGATCATCGATCCCTGGGGCCTCTTGCTCGCTCAGGCGGACGATCGTCCCGGCGTGATTGTGGCCGAGTGTGATTTTTCGCACCTCGAGCGAATTCGTGGCTCGATCCCCTGCCTGAGCCATCGCCGCGTGTGAGTGTCCCCCCGCCTCCGGGTCGGCCCGATTGGCCGGGTTCGTCCAGAGCCTCAAGCCGGCTCCCGGCCGGACCGATATCGAAGGACCAAGCACTGCCTGCCTCCGGGCAGCGTCGGAGTCCGGCAGATCAGAATGGATCAAGAAATCGGTTCACGCCTCGAGGCCAAGCTCATCGTGCTCAACGGTGATTTCAGCGGTATGGAGTATGCGCTCCTCGCTGACGAGACCTTGATTGGTCGTAATCCAACGACCGACATCACCCTGCTCGACGATGGCATCAGCCGAGAGCACGCACTGATCCTCTACGACGCAAGCGAACGGGCCTTCGGGATCGAGGACCTGCAATCGACGAACGGGACGAAGGTGAACGGAAAGCGTGTTCGCTCGGCCACGCTTCAGCCGGACGACGAGATCCGGATCGGTAATACCCGCTTCCAGTTCTGTATTGGGAGCGACGACCGGGCCTGATTCCGTGTCGTGATGTTTCGGACAGGACCTCGTGTGCCAGGCCCACTCGCAAGCGTATCGACTCCTAACGGGCGCCCCTGGCAAAGAGCACCGTTGGAATCGTTCGGAGAATGATCAGCAGGTCGTTGAGGATGGAAAACGTGTCGATGTAGTAGAGGTCGAGCTTGATCCACTCGGCGAAGGAGAGATTGTTGCGACCACTCACCTGCCAGTAGCAGGTCAGCCCGGGGCGCATCGAGAGGCGGCGGCGGGTGTCGCCTTCGTAGTGAATCACTTCGTCCGGTGTGGGCGGCCGCGGGCCAACCAGGCTCATTTCTCCCGCCAGCACGTTCCAGAACTGGGGAAACTCGTCGATCGAGAGCTTCCGCAGGATGGACCCGACCGCGGTGACGCGCGGATCGTCGTGGAGCTTGAATACCGGCCCATCCATCTCGTTGAGGTGCATGAGCTGGCTCTTCATGCGGTCGGCTCCGACCGTCATCGTTCGCAGCTTGATTATCTCGAAGCGCCGGCCGTTGAGGCCGACCCGAACCTGTCGAAAGAGAATCGGTCCCTTCGAATCGAGGCGAATGGCGAGCGCCGCGAGCCCGACGATGGGAGCGCATAGGATCAGCCCGACCATCGCTCCGACGATATCGACACCCCGCTTGAGCAGAAGCTCGAGGTCGTTGTGATGGACCGGCGCAAAGCTCAGGGTGCGGGTCGCATCGAATGTTCCTACTCGGGGCGCCGGCAGCTGCTCGCCGAAGAGATCCGTCATCAGGGTCACGGGAATCCCCACCATCGCGCACTCCTGCACGACCGGCGGCAATTGAATCAGCATCGCGCGCGGGCAGGCGACCAGCACCTCGTCCACGGTCTCGTTTCGGAGCAGGGTCGGCAGCTCGATCAGCTTGTGAATCTTCTCGAACGGCACGCTCGCGGCGAAGTCGGGGTCGGAGCCACCGTCATCGAGATAGCCCAGGATCTTCAGCCCCCACTCTGGATGGGACTCGATCGAATCGGTCGCGGCCCTGGCCCGCGGCCCGGTCCCTACGAGTAGGATGCTGCGAACGTTGAGTCCCCGGCGCCGAACTCTACGGAGGGTAAAATGGGCCAGCGCCGCCAGGATCGTCTGGGAAGCGAGCAGAAGCCCGGCCAGTGCAAAGGGGAAGAAGGGGGCGACGCCCAGGTCGAGGGTGAAGATGGCGGCTGCGAGCACCAAGCCACCCACCGCATCCGCACAGACGAGCTGGCCGACCAGATTCGTAAGGCTACCGCGGCGGTTGGATTCATAAGCTCGAAACCGCCAGAGGATGATCTGCCAACCCGCGCCGGTGACGAGCCCCATGCCCACGATCGCAGCGAGCCCGAGGTTGGCGAGTCCAGCTTCCGTATCGAAGTAGGGATGTCGTGCCAGGGCGACGAAAATACCCGCGCAGATACCCACATCCGCCAGCATTCGTGCTCCGTGCAGCTCCCGGCTGTACTTCCTCAACATTCCAAAACGCCCTTCACAGCTCCACTCCACTCAACTCACTTCGCAAGCACCTAGAAGTAAGTGTCGAAGTTCCGCCAAAAGTAACGAGTAATCTGCCGACTGGTGTGGATTTACTCCCAAGCCGATCGTAATGTTCTAATGCAATTTTCCCGAAAAATAAAGGTAAAAACACTAATTCATCGATATAAGACTCAGGTAAAACCCTTGACACGCTACAAACAATGTCAAACCCGCAGAGACGATTCAAACTGAGCGGGAAGCTGCGGGACGGGCGTCGGACGGGCCAGTAAGGGTCGACCCCGGTCGGTGATTCAAATGTGAACGAAAGTCTCGTTTTTCTGCACCCATTTTCGTGAAATGGGTCACTCTATGGACAGGATCGAGCCGAAGATGTGGCATTCTCGCGACTCGGGTACGGGGCAGCCTCGCCACTTCCCGATTCGTGTCTGCACCCGGGGGCGACCGGCAGGTTTCCCTGCCGATCGATCGGGTTGACGGCCGCTCTCGGAAGTCTGAACTATTCTCGGGAAGCCGATACGACGATAAGGGCGCCGATGTACGAATCATTTTTCGGCCTGCGAGAGGCTCCATTCTCGCTCACACCCGACCCGCGCTTCCTCTGGTTGTCCGAGACACACCAGGAGGGCCTGGCGGCCCTCGTCTACGGGATCACCCGCAAGAAGGGATTTCTTCTGCTCACAGGGGAAGTCGGTACGGGCAAGACCACCCTGCTGCGTGCAGCTCTGCAGCAGATCCCCCCCGACACCGATACCGCCTTGATCCTGAACACGATAGACCTCACCCCGCTCGACCTCCTCAAGCTGATCTCGGCCGAGTTCGGTTTCGACGGCAAGTACGAGACCAAGGCCGACTATCTCATCGCCTTGAATCGAATGCTCCTGGAGCGCCTGCGCGCCAGACGCAATACCGTCCTGATCATCGACGAGGCCCAGAATCTCGAGTCCGCGGCCCTCGAGGAGGTGAGGCTTCTCTCGAACCTCGAGACCGATACCGAGAAGCTGATGCAGATCGTTTTGACGGGTCAGCCCGAGCTCATCCGTAAGCTCGAGAGCCCCAACCTACGTCAGCTGCGCCAGCGCATCGCCGTCGAGCATCACATGGAGCCCCTGGCCGAGGAGGAGGTCGCCCACTACCTGGCACACCGGATCGCCGTCGCGGGGGGGAGCTTCGAGCAGATTTTCGAGCCGGGGGTCGAGCAGATCTTCTACTGGTTTTCCGGGGGGTGCCCGCGTCTGATCAGCCTATTGGCGGACCGAGTCCTCCTGGCGGCGTTTTCGCGCCAGCTTCGCCCCATCCCCAGCGAGTTCGTCGAGTCCAGAAGCAAGAGCATCGGTGTTTCTCGCTCCTCGTGGATGCGCGACGACCTGGGCGCTGGGAGCTAGGCGATGGGCGAGATCGCCGACGCGCTGAGGCGAGCCAACGATCAGCGGGATCGGGATCGACAGGCGGTGCGTGAGCGCACCAGCGCCGAGATCCGGCGAACCGGTGACGCTGCTGCCCAGCGCGAAACCGCCGCCCCAACCCCATCCCAGCACTCGGAGCCGGCCTCGCCCTATTCCCGGGCGATGGATCGGGCGGAGCCCGCTGGCCCTGTTCACGAAGCTCCCGAGCGAATCGTCGAGTTGGAGATCTCTTCCGAGGACGGCCCACACTCTACTGCCCGCGCAGTCTTGACCCACCACACGGCCGGAACCGCGGAGGCCTTTCGTCACTTTGCCCTGCGTGTGAGCCGTGAAGCGGCGCCTCTCGGAAATCGCGCGCTCGCGATCGTGAGCGCCCTGCGCGATGAGGGGAAGACCACGACGGCCTGCAACCTCGCGCTCGCTCTCGCCTCGGTCGCCGGAGAGAAGGCGACCGCACTGGTGGACCTGGATCTGCGTCGGCCCAGCCTGGCCCGATACCTGGGGGCGACTCCCTCCGTGGGGATCGAGGCGGTGCTGCAAGGCAAGGCGAGCATCGAGCAGGCCTGCATGACGACGAACCTACCCTACCTGGACATCTACCCGACCGTTCGTTCCACCCCCGAGCCCCACGAGTTGTTGGCCAGCGAAGCGCTCGCCGACGCCATTTCCACGCTGCGCAGCCGCTATCACACCGTGATCATCGACACGCCGCCGGTTCTCCTCGTCCCGGACGTCGAGCTCCTGCTCCCCCACGTCGGAGGGGTGGTAATCGTCGTGCGATCACGCCAGACGCGGGTCGAAGCCTCGAGGCAGCTGCTCGAGATCCTGCCCCGGGACAAGCTGCTGGGCAGCTTCCTCAACGAAGCACGACAGAGTCGGCACACCAGGCAATACAACCACTATTACCACCACGACGAGTCCATCGAGGACGAGTAGCGAAAGCCCGGCGCCTGAGCCTGAAGAGAGCAACGAGCGGAAATCATGGCAGACGAAGAATTCGATGATCTGGAAGAAGGCTCGGGGGTACCCGATTTTCTGCGAGATCCGGCTGGAATCTTCCGGCGTCGTTGGCTCTGGATGTTGGTGGGGCTCGTCCTGGGTCTGGCGGGAACGGTCGGCGCCGTTCTCCAATCGACGCCCACGTATCTGGCCAGGTCGAGCATCCTCGTCTCGACCCAACAGATTCCAGAGGAGTTCGTGCGCACGACCGTGACGGAGGATCCCTTTTCCCGGCTCGGCGCGATGGTGGGCACGGTCCTGTCACGCCAGAAGCTCATCAGCCTGATCGACGAATTCGGCCTCTACCCCGAGAAGCGCGACGTAACGACGATGGACATCGTCGTCGAGAAGATGCGTGAGGCGATCAACGTCGTGCCCATGGCGAGTGTGGGCGGATCTCGTAGCCGTCGCGGTGACACGGCGCGGATGTTCGAGGTCTCGTACACAAGCAGCGACCCCGAAGCTACTGCCGTCGTGACCAACCGACTCGCCGCGCTCTTCGTCGAGGGGGGGCTGCAGAGCCGCATGGAGCACGCGATCGGCATCAGTAATTTCATGCGTGAGGAGCTCGAAAAGACCGAGAAGGCTCTGCGCAACGTGGAGCGGGAGATCGCAGGCTTCAAGGAGGCCAACCGCGGGGCCTTGCCGGACAACCTGGAATCGAATCTCCGGCGCCTCGAGCGACTTCAGGAGCACCGGACCTCCCTGGCACGCCAGATCGCAGACGCTGAGACCAGCATGGCGATGCTCTCCTCGCAGCCGACGCCGGTTGTGACGCCGGAGACCGAAGAGACCCCCCAGGCACGCCTGACACGGCTGCGCAAGCGCTACGAGCTCGAGCTGTTGGTCCATACGCCGGAGCACCCCGATGCGATCGCGCTCGGGCGCCAGGTGAAAGAGCTCGAGGCCGTTGTCGCAGCTTTGCCCTCTAAAGTGGAGTCCGGCAAAGTCAGTCAGCAGGACGTCATGCTGGATTCAGCCCGAAAACGCGTGGCGATGCTCCAGGCCGAGCTCAGGAGTACCAAGCAGACAATTCTGGAGATCGACGATCTCGTGGCCAATACGTCGAAGACTCGGGAAGAGCTGACGGCGTTGACCGAGCGCGCGACCGTCCTGCGCGCGAAGTACAACGAGTTCCTGCGCAAGGTGAGCGAGGCCGAGATGGCCCAGAGCCTCGAGGCGGCACAGTACGGGGCGCGCGTGAGCATCGTCGATCGCGCAACGACACCCACCCGCCCCGAAAACTCGCGCCGGCGCATCGCGGCCATGGGAGTTGCTGGGGCCATCGCACTGGCGCTCCTGATCGGGCTGGTGCTCGAGTTCTTCGATCCCGTGGTCGTCGATCAAAGTCAGCTCGAGTCGCTGACCGGATTGCCCGTGCTCGGATCGGCCCCCAATCTCTCCTGATATCGGCGGGATCGACAGCGACACCCGAGACCGCTCAGGGGCGCTCGGGAATCGCGGTCCGGCGGAGGTAACGACGATGGATTCGTGCCGTTTCGATGAGGGCCGTCAGGTAGTCTCCGCCCTTGATCTTCGAGCCCGCGACATCGTGCCACTGATTCAAGGGCAGCTCGTAGATCACGCTCTCAGCCGCGGGGCCAGCGTCACGCCTCATGTCCCGAATGAGTCGCGCCATGATCTCCACGTCGAAGACCCAGTTCGTGATGAAGGGCTCGGCGAAGAGCGCCCGCGTCTGCGGGTTGGCTCGAAAGAGCTTTGCTCCACATTGCGTATCGTAGACGGCCATGCGGAGCGTGAGCGAGGTCACCGTTGCAGCGACCCTTCCGAGATAGTGGCGAAAAACAGCTCGCTCGATGTTGCGGCCGAGCAACTTTACCCGGGACCCGATCACGATCTGACGCTCGGGCAACGCGTCGAAGATCTCGAGAAAGCGGGGAACCTCGTCGAGGGGGGCAGCGAAGTCGGCATCCCAATAGCCGATGAAAGCCGGGGCCTGATCGAAGGCCTGGAGCACGCCGCCACGCACCGCCTCGGCCTTGCCTTGATTCGGTTGCTGATCGCGAACCGCGACCCGTTCGGGATGCTTGGCTGCGAATCCGGAGAGGATCTCGAGAGTCGAGTCGCTGCTGCCGTCGTTCACGAAGAGGAAATCGATCCCGGACTGTTGCGTCATGCAGTCCTCGACGCGGCTGAGGTCGAGCCGCCTGGCCTCGTTGTAACAGGGCACCACGAGGACGGTTCTCTTCATTGTCGTGGAGTCTCTCCGGTCGGCGCGTGGCCGACGAAGCGTTCGGTCGAGAAGGATACACTTCGCTGCATTCTGTCGACCCGCCCCCTGCCCTTCGAAGCTTCTACCGGGGCCAGAGCATCGCGAATCCTGCTCATGAATCCAAGCACGGAGACGAATCGGGTTCCCTGGATCGGGGCGGCGAAACGTTGAACTGGCTGCGAGTCTCGCGGAGCGGGAAGCCCGGCGATCGGAGTCTGGGATACACTCAGCCCACCGGCAATGAGTGAGGATTCGTGTGGCGCAGGAATGGAAGGGTGATTGGTCGGCGAAAACGGACACGAATTCCGCGGCAACGGGTTCCGTGAACGACGAGCCCCAGCCCGAGGCGATGCCGATCTACGTCGACCTCGACGGCACCTTGATCTCCAGCGACATGCTCTGGGAGACGCTCTGGATCATGCTTCGCGAGAGACCCTCGACTCTGCTCAGGCTCCCCTTCTGGCTGCTGAAGGGCAAATCGCATTTCAAGGAGACAGTCTCATCCCAGGCTTCCTTCGATGCCTCCCTGCTGCCCTACCGCTGCGAAGTGCTCGACTACCTGAGCCGGGAGAAGGCGTGCGGGCGTAGAATCGTGCTCGCCACCGCGAGCAACCGGCGCATCGCCGAAGCGATCGCGACGCACCTCGGTTTTTTCGACTCGGTCCTCGCGAGTGATCGCCAGCGAAATCTGCGTGGAGACGAGAAGCGCCGAGCCATCCAGGAAGATTGCTCGGAGTCGGATTTCGAGTATCTGGGGGATTCGTCGGTGGATCTGCCCATCTGGCGATCCGCCTCGGTCGCCACGCTCGTGGCCGCGAGCCCCGCAACCGTGGCCGCGGCCCGGCAACTCCCGGCACGACTCGAGATCATCGACACCGCGAGGCCGGATCCCTGGCCGGCTCTGCGCGCGATGCGGAGCTACCAGTGGGTCAAGAACGCCTTGCTTTTCGTTCCGATCGTGCTGGCTCATGAGATCTCGGACGTGGCCAGGACCCTATCGGTCTTCGTCGCCTTTGTGACCTTCTGTGCGGTGGCGTCCGCGACCTATATGCTGAACGACCTGCTCGACATCGAGAGCGATCGTCAGCATGTTCGCAAGCGCAGCCGCCCCTTCGCTTCCGGCACCCTGCCGATCCCCACCGGAGTCGCGGTCGCTGGAAGCCTTCTGCTTGCGGGCTTCATCACCTCGTCCCTCCTCCTGCCCGCAATGGCGACGGGCATGCTCGCGATCTATTGCGTGCTCACCATTTCCTACTCGTTTCGCGTGAAAGAGCTGCTCTTCGTCGATGTGCTGATGCTGGCCGGGCTCTATACCCACCGGGTGCTGGCCGGCGCCGTCGCGGCCTCGGTGGTGGTCTCGCCCTGGCTGCTTGCATTTTCGCTCTTCTTCTTCCTCAGCTTGGCGCTGCTCAAGCGTTACTCGGAGCTCCTGGCCCTGCAGGATCGCGAGGGTGAGACGCTGGCCCGGCGGGCCTATACCCTGGAGGATCTCGGTCTGGTGGAGACGATGGGGACGTCGAGCGGATTCATGTCGGTTCTGATCCTCTGCCTCTTCGTGCTCAGCGATGACGTCAGCCGGCTCTACCCGACTCCGCAGCTGCTCTGGCTCGTCTGCCCGATCTTCCTGTACTGGATCGCCCGCATGTGGTTCCTGGCGAGGCGCCGCATCCTCTCCGATGACCCCGTCCTCTTCGCTGCGACGGATCGGGTCAGCTACTTCACCGGCGCCCTGATCGGGTTGGTGGGAATCCTGGCGGCCCTCCAGCGATGACGGAGAACCTGGAAGGATTGGATGGTCTGGTGGAAGTAGGCCAGGACCGAAGCAGCGAGCCGAAGCAGGAGACGCACGAGGCCCCTCCTGCCGCCGGCGAAGAGCGGGCCCCGGCCTCGATCTGCGCATCGGCTCGCCTTCGAATCGCGGGCTGGGGAAACTATCCCGTCGCCGACTGTCAGGTCTACCGCCCGGAACGAACGCAACAGGTTCGTGAGCTCGTCCGCTCGGCCCCCCATCGAGATCTCATCGCTCGCGGGCTTGGACGCAGCTACGGCGATGCCTCCCTGAATCAGGGCCAGGGCGTGATCCTCAGCCATCTCCTGGATCGCATGCTGGCGTTCGACCCGGAAACTGGAATTCTCCACTGCGAGTCCGCGCTCAGTCTGGCGGACGTCATCGAACACTTTCTACCTCGGGGCTTCTTCTTTCCGGTCACTCCCGGCACCAAGTTCATCTCGATCGGCGGCGCGATCGCGGCGGATGTTCACGGCAAGAACCATCACTCGAGTGGCTCGATGTCGGCCTTCATTCTGGATTTTTCGATCATGCTGGCTTCGGGAAAGGTCGTCCTGTGCTCTCGAGAGGAAAACAGCGAACTCTTCTGGGCCACCGTCGGTGGAATGGGACTGACCGGAGTGATCCTCGATGCGCGGATCCAGCTGCAGCGGGTCGAGACGGCATTCATGAATGTTCAGCATGAGCGGGTTGCCGATCTCGACCACTGCCTCGAGCGCTTCCTGGAGAATGATGACGATTTCGCCTATGCCGTGGCGTGGATCGACTGTCTATCGGCCGGGAAATCGCTGGGGCGCTCGGTACTCATGCGAGCCAACCACGCATCGATCTCGGATCTGCCTGGGAAGCTGCGTGCATCCCCCTACTCCGTGCCTTCGAAGGCCCGCCCCGGAGTGCCCTTTACCCTTCCCGGCATCACATTGAACTCGCTCTCGATGCGAGCGTTCAACTCGGTCTTCTACGCTGCGCATCGCGATTCGAGGTCGCTCATCGACTGCGATAGCTACTTCTATCCCCTCGATCGGGTCGACCACTGGAATCGCGTCTACGGCAGACGTGGTGTGCTCCAGTATCAGCTCGCCCTGCCGCCGGAGCGCAGTCGCACCGCTCTGATCCAGATCCTCGAGACCCTGACCGCGGCCCGGCGTGGCTCGTTCCTCGCTGTTTTGAAGTCCTTTGGACCCGCCAGCGAGGGCCTGCTCTCCTTTCCCATGCCAGGCTACACCCTGGCCCTCGACCTTCCGAATACGGGCCCTGATCTGGTTCGCGAGCTCAATGCCCTCGACCGCATCGTGCTGCATAACGGCGGACGAATCTATCTCGCCAAGGATGCGTGCCTCGAACCAGAGATCTTCGAGGAGATGTACCCGGGGCTCACACGTTTTCGCGAAGTCAAGCACTCGGTGGATCCGGGCGGGCGCTTTTCCTCGGGGCTCGCGAGGCGCCTCGGGATTCTGGAGCACGACTGATGGTCCGATCAGCGCCTGCAGCGGAGGGCGGAATCGCGATCGTCGGGGCAAGGTCGGGCATCGGCCGCGCCCTTGCCCGCCGCCTCGCATCGGAGGGGCATGCGCTGATCCTTGCCGGACGCGATCTCGACGAGCTCGAGCTGATCGCGCGTGACCTCGAGATCCGGTACGGGACCAAGGCGACGGCGCGCGCCTTCGATGCCCAGGGGTATGGCGATCACGGCGCTTTCCTCGAGGGCTGCGTGGAGCATTTCGCGGGCCAACTCGACGGCCTGCTCCTGTGCCATGGCACGATGCTGGAGCAGGCCGAGGCGGAGAAGGATTTTGCGGCGGCTCGGCGCATGGTCGAGGTCAACTACCTCTCGATGGTCTCGCTCCTCGGGCCGGCAGCGACATACTTCGAGCAGCAGGGTGCGGGCTGGATCTGCGCCATCTCGTCGGTGGCAGGCGATCGCGGCCGCCAGGGCAACTACCTCTACGGATCGACGAAGGCGGCTCTCAGCGCCCTGCTCTCGGGATTGCGTACACGACTCGCGAAACGGGGGGTTCGTGTGATCGATGTGAGGCCTGGGTTCGTCGATACCGCGCTCACCTTCGGCCTGCCCGGGATGTTCCTCGTCGCCTCACCGCAAAAGGTGGCAGAGGACATCGTGCAGGGCATCCGCAAGAATCGCGCAGTGGTCTACACGCCCTTCTTCTGGCGGGGAATCATGTTGATCATCCGAATGATCCCCGACTTCGTTTTCCGAAGACTGAGCATCTAGTTCATCTCACGGAGCTCCGCGGTCGATTCCCTCGATCCCCTCGTCCCGACGGCGCATCCACTCGCGATGACGGACCGTGATCTTGAAAATCGCCCACCTGTCCTGGTTGCGCTGCTCCACTCGGTGGATCGGGGGCGCGCCGGCGGCCGGCTCTCGGACTCGCGACCGCAAGGCGTGCGCTACTTCTTGAAGAGCGATTCGAGATCCGCGATGGCGCCTTGGCGGACCTGGCTTCCCGCTCCCCCGACTCCGCCTCCCGGGCTGAACCACTCGCAACGATTCGCCCGCTCGCGCTCGGATACGTGTTCGGCGCTCGACTCTCGACACTCGTTGTAGGCGGCGGGGTCGTGATGCGCGCAGTTGAGACAGCTGTGGAGGTCTGCGTTGCAGGAGTCGCAGCAGTCGCGAAATCCGATTCGTTCTCCGGGCGAGATGCTGATCTCGGCGTTGCAGTTGGCGCATTGCATGAACTCAGCGTGCGCCATGAGTCGACCTGCTGTCAAGCACCACCGGGTCGCCGGCCGGGTCGAATCCGACTGCCAACAGGGCGACACGTACCCGCGCGTGATACTCTCCGCTCGCCGAGAATCCAGGCCTCCAATCGAGGCGCCGCCATGGCCCGCTACACGCGGACGAGAGATCCCATGCAGAGTTTCAGCGCGATGAAGGCTTTCCGTCCGGATCATCGAGGGCCCGGGTTCCGACGCCCGCGGATCCCATCGATTTCAGCGGTCTGGATCCTGGGTGTGATCCTCGGCGCGCTCCCGGCAAGCTCTCAGACTGCGCCCTCGGTCAGCCTCAACGATCTCGCCCTCGATTGGGCGACCGGGGAGTACGTCAGCCCCATTGTCTGCAAGATGGAGGCGGGACCGGTTCGGGGTCTGCGTCGAGTTAGGATCGAACGGGGGCCGAAGAGTACGGTGCCCCATATATCGCGGATCATCTTCAAGGATATTGAAGCCGACGAGGCCCTCCGCTGCTTCACTGAGCTCGGGGCCGATGCACCCAACTTGCTTGGAAGCCTCGATATCCGCCATTCCGTCACAAAACGGCGTGACACGGTGTTTCGGGACTTCAAGTCCGAGCTGCGTCGGAATCACGGCTTCGAATTCGACGTGATACGCGGGGCGCTGGCGATCAGCAAGATCCTGGAAGGTGAGGACGAGACACATCGCGTTGATTTCAAGCGAGGGAAAGCAAGGATCCATCTCGCTCGCAGCGCGAGTGATTTTGCGCGTCTGCTGGCCGACTTCTCGAGTCCGCGCAAGGTCGTGCTCGAGCTGGAGTCGCGCGATGGCTTCGTTTTGAAGCTTCCCCTTGCCCTCGTCGACCGCTGATTCCGCCTTCGCCCCGTCCTCCGGCGACCGTGGGGCCTCGGGACCAGGGTGCCCGAGAGTCGACCGCCTGGCCATCCATCGCGATCCGCAGTTCAGCGAAGCGTCGGATCTTCCGATACGGACAGGGTATGTCGGGTCAAAAGCCAGCCATCTATTCCATCTACGATGACAACCCGGCCGTGAGCCGAGCCATTGATGCCTTCGTGATCCGGCTGGCCGAGAACGTCGACCGTCTCCAGGATCTTCAAAGCGAGGCCAAAATGGACGAGTTGGGGGGCCTGGCCGACGAGCTGGGCAAGCTGGCCCTCGAACTCGGATTCCCCAGCCTGGTGGAAAGCTGCAGTGCTCTCGCAAGCGTCGCGACCCGACACGAAAACCAGGCGGTCGAAAAGGCGCTCATAGAGCTGACAGCGATCAGTCATCGCATTCGTCTCGGTCACCGGGGCGCCACCTGAGTCGCCGCGGATTCGTCCCCTCAGACGAAGACCCATAGCGGACTACCCGGAACCCCTCCGGTCACCACGAAAACGTAGACGAGGATTGCGGCGTTGGTGCTTGCGTGAACGGCGATCACCGAGCCCATGTCCTTGCGCAGGTAGAACCAGAGATTCGTCGTGATCACCCATGGGACGGCGACCCACCACTCCCAGGGCATGTGTCCGGCCGTGAAGATCACTACCGTCGCGATGAAGCTGCGTCGGGTATAGCGGGCGATCGGAATGTTTCGAAAGTCTCCCGTGCGGTTGTAGACATCCGCGACCCTCATCACGAAGCTTCGAATGAAGAGTTCTTCGAAGAGGGGGGTCACCATCGCGTATCCCATGAAACGCAGGCCGAAGACCAGCCCGACCGCCGATGCGCCCGCCATGTGGGGGTTGAATCCGTCTACGGCGTCGGGCCGGGGCAGACCGTCGAACCAGAGATAGGGAGCCATCCAGAGAACGGCCAGGGCGATTCCGAGCAGGATGTCGAGGGTCAGCCAGCCCGGCTCGAGTCGCATCGCGCGAAGCTCGGGGTAACGACCCTGGCGAGCGAAGTGAAGTATCAGGAGTCCAGGTACTGCCGGCTTCGCGACCAGCAGTCCGAGAGCCCAACTCTCCGGCAGCCAGGTCGAAATCTGTCCGGCGATCATGAACCCCGCGTAGGGGCCGAGATAGGGCCACCATCCGTGCCCATCGAGTCTCTTTTTCGTCATCCCCGACGCCTCTCCCCCTCCGCTCCTCGGCGAGACGGTGGCCGCAGCCTTTTCTCCTCGACTCGAGCGCGGGCAGCTTAGCCGAGACGGGGCCGGCGATGAAGACATATGAGGATGTTGTCGCGGTGGGCAGGGCAACCAAGCTCATGATGGGCATGCCAGGGGCAGGAAGCTCGCACGGGGACAGGCCGCAGAGAGAACTCTGCGGCCTGCGACGTGCGGGAGATCGGTCGATGCAGCTACCAGGGGAGAAGGATCACAGAGCAGCATGCGGTGTCACGGGTCAGTATGAGCGGGCGCAGAGCCAGAAGCAGTTGCAGAGCCGGATCAGGAGCAGCAACAGGAACCGACCAATCGAAGGCGCTCGAGTTGACGAGAGGACTCGGTAGACCGGAGCACCGACAGCGAAGGACCGTCGTCCTCTCGACGACTTGCATTCCAGGGAAGCCAATCAACGAAAGGGCTTCCCAAGCCATCGCATTGATCATTCATCTCGGATTCGCCGAATCCATTTGTACCCGAGGTCCCCTGCCTTCACTTGATGCAATCCGGTCATTCCCATGACCGGCATGCGTCAATTCTGCATCCAGGCGATGAAAACCGCCCCTGGGTGTCGAGGATGCGCGAACCGGATCGATGGGAGGGGGTCTATACCGCACGAAATCGTAAGGCCCTCATGTGAAATGCGAGGATCGATCATGCGAACGACCGAGACAATCATTCCTGTAACCCACTCGCGTGTCGCTACCTGGAGCTTGCGTATCCAGGCCGAAACACCGGATGGAGATTTGGAGCCAATGATGGAAACCAGCTCGTCAGAGCTACGTGCCGACTCACCTGAGAACTCCGGAATCGAAGCCCAGTTCGGGGAGGATGATTCGGCCGACGTCTTCGTGGTGCGCGGGCTACGCGGCTATACGATCCAACTCGAACACATTCGTCGGATGCTCGATGACGAGGACGTCGACGTCGGGAATCTCTTTCTCGTCGACAATTCCGAGCTGAGCGTTCCCCTCACATCGGACGAGATCGGACAGCTCGTTGGATTGGTCTGGAAGTACAAGAACCGGCTCGAGAGCTGCAGCGTCGCCTGGGTGAGCAGCCAGCCCTGCGTGCTCGAATCGCGCCTTCGCGCGGAGCTGCCGATCACGCTACGGCACTTCCGCAGCCACGAGTCCGCAAAGGCCTGGCTCGCGAGTCGCTCATGATCGAATTGCGTACCCGCCTCGACGCTTCGTTACTTCTTCTGGGGCGGGAAGTTGTTGAGGACGCGTTCCACCACCACATTGATGC
>CBDUYG010000018.1:0-17242 GCA_965371385.1 uncultured Myxococcales bacterium
CTCGGACTACAACGCCAACAGCCTGGGCGCGCTCCAGGGAGGCGGGCAGGCCACGCTGGTCGATCTCGCAATCGAGTCGATCGGGCAATGTGTCGGAGACGCGAGCTGGGTGACGAGCGACTTCACCCTGCACTTTCTCGCCCTCGGTAAGCACGGCCCGATCAAGACCCTGGCCCGAGTTCTGCGTCAGGATTCGGCCAGCGCACTCGTGCGCGTCGAGGTTCGCGATTCGAGCCCGGACGAGCGCCTGCTCGCCGTCGCAACCGGGACGGCGGAGCCATTGGAGTAGCGGGGAGGTCAGCCCCGAGCCGGCGGCTCTTCGGCGCCCTGTCAGCGCCGCGGGCGCCACTTCCACAGCTTCGGAACTTCGCGTATTCTTCGCTTCTCCTTTCTCCACTCAACCCCCAGGCCTCGATCCCCGGCTCGAGAGCCCCCGCCCGAGGGCCCACATGAATTTTGGATTCAGCGAGGAGCAGGAGCTGCTCCGGGCCGAGGTACGGAAATTCCTCGACCAGAACGCATCGCTCGAAGAGGTGCGCAAGATCAGCGAGGACGAGCCCAGCGGCTTCGCCCGCAATCTCTGGGACCGCATGGCCGAGCTGGGCTGGGTCGGCCTCACGATGCCCGAGGAACACGGCGGCGTCGGCATGGACTTCGTCACGCTGATCGTCGTGCTCGAAGAGATGGGGCGTTCCCTCTTTCCATCACCCTTGATCTCGACAGTGCTGGCCGCCCGAGCAATCGAGATGCTGGGAAACGAAGAGCAACAGGCTCGCTGGCTTCCCGGTCTCGCCGACGGATCGAAGATCGGCACCTTCGCCCTGCTCGAGGTGAGCGATCGCCATGATGCCCGGGGCGTCGAACTGAGGAGCGGCGAAGGCGGCGGCCCGACCCTGCTCACGGGAAACAAGCACTTCGTACCCGACGCCGGCAATGCCGACCTCTTCGTCGCCGCCTACCGTGAGGACGCGGGGGCGGAGGACATCTCTCTCGCCGTCATCGAGAGGGAGAGCGACGGCGTCAGTGCCTCCGACTACGTAGCGATGGATCTCACCAAACGAATGGGTGAGCTGAGCCTCTGCGAGGTGCGGATCGAGGACGACACAGTCCTGGGCGAGCGCGGGGGCGCGTGGCCCACGATCGAGAAGCTGATCGATACCGGCGCCATCCTCGTGACCGCAGAGGCGGTCGGGGCCGCGGAGGCCGGGATCGAGATCACCAGCGACTTCGCCAGGCAGCGCATCCAATTCGACAACCCGATCGGGAAATACCAGTCCGTCAAGCATCCCCTGGCCGAGATGTACGTGGACACCGAGTCCTTCCGCTCCCTCGTCTACTACGCAGCCTGGTGCCTCGATCAGGATTCGGAGGATCTGCCCGCCGCGGCCTCGCGCGCCAAGGCCTACGCGAGCGAGACCCTCCCGCGAATCGGAATCGACGGTGTCCAGCTCCACGGCGGCGTCGGCTTCACCTGGGAGTACGACATTCAGCTCTACCTCAAGCGATCCAAGTGGATGCGGCCGATCTACGGCGACGTGGACTTCCACTACGACCGCCTCGCACGACTCGGAGGTCTGTGATGGACTTCAATCTCTCACCCGATGAAGAATCCTTTCGCGCCGAGGTTTGCGCGTTCCTCGACGAGAACCTCGTCCCCGAGAACGAGCGCACACCAGAGTTCATGCAGACCTGGCTGCGCAAGATCCGAGCGAAGCGCTGGGTGGGATTCTCCTGGCCGAAGGAGGTCGGCGGCGGGGGCGGCTCCATCATGGAGCAGGTCATCCTCAAGGACGAGATGTCGAAGCGAAGAGCACCCGCCCTCGGCACCTGCTTCATGGGCCTGGCCTGGGTCGGGCCGTCGATCATCCAATACGGCACCGAAGAGCAGAAGCAGAAGTTCATCCCCGACATCCTCGACGGCACCCTGCATTGGTGCACCGGCTACTCCGAGCCCGACTCGGGTAGCGACCTCGCGAGCCTCAAGTGCAAGGCGGAGCGGGCGGGAGACGACTACGTCATCAACGGCCAGAAGATCTGGACCTCGATCGCGATGTGGTCGAAGTGGATGATCCTGCTGGTACGCACCCGGAGCGACGGCGAATCGAAGCACGACGGCATCACCTGCCTGTTGGTTCCGATGGATACCGAGGGCATCAGTGTACGCCCGATCAAGAACATGGCGGGAGGATCGATGTTCGCCGAGGTCTTCTTCGATGACGTTCGGGTCCCGGTCGAGAATCGTCTCGGCGAGGAGGACCAGGGCTGGCAGGTCACCATCTCGGCCCTCGCGAACGAGCGGTCGAGTATCGCGGAGGTTCACGGCCTGATTCGTCGGCTCGAGGAGATCAAGGATCTCGCCCGGTGCTGCCAGAAGAACGGGAGACCGACGAGCCAGATTCCCTCGATTCGCAGGCGCATCGTGCGTGCCGAGACGCGAGTCGAGTCGATGCGGCTCAATGGCATGCGCTTCCTCACGAAGCAGCTCAAGGGCGAGAAGCTCGGGAGCGAGACCTCGATCAACAAGCTCCATCGCGCAGAGCTCGAGGTCGAGCTCGGTGAGATCGCGATGGAGATCGTCGGAAGCTCGGCGAGCATTCGCGAGGGGGAGGGCACTCCGGGTGAAGGCCGCTGGCAGAGCTTTGCACTGAGCTGGCCCGAGGTGGTGATCGGCGGCGGCACGCCGAACATCCAGCGGAACATCATCGCAGAGCGGATCCTGGGACTGCCGAAGGATTGAAGGAGTCGTAGTCCATCGACTCGGAGAGTTCGAGAGCGCCTGAAGCCTCAGCTCGAAGAGGACGCGGATGCCTTGCGTGCGCGACGTTTGCGAATCTGGTAGACCGCGATTCCGGTCACCAGCGCCAGTGTCACGGGTAGCTGGTACTGCTCGATCAACACGAGCAGCGTCTCGATCGGCTCGCGTAGCCAGTCGGCCAACTCGAGGATCACGAGTGAGCGGGTCATCAGCCCGGTGCTCGCGACCGCGACGTAGACCCAGGGCTTCATCCCGGAGGACCCGGCGATCGCGCTCGTGACCGGCCCGATCATCAGGAAGAGGACCGGAAGCGGAGCCTTCTTGAATGCGCCCTCGAGCCAGCGCACGAAGCGGGCCGCCTTCTCCGCGCGCGCCTCGAGCCACAGGATCCCGCTCGCTCCCAGGGTGCGACCCAGGAGATAGCACGAGCCGCTGAAGAGCAGCGAACGGCAGGTCGCCACGGCGACGAAGGAGAAGGGGTCGACGATCGGAGCCACCAGCATCTGGTGACGACCCAGGGGACTCATGCCGATCAGAAGCAGGGGATTGTGCTCGACGAGGTAGGCGAAGAAGGCAACCCCCAGCATCGAGCCCACGCTGAGGACTCCGAGCAGAGTCAGGGCTCCGCGTACGATCGCCCGATCCTCCCGGGAGAGACCGGGATCGAAACCGACGGGAACTCCTTCGAGATGAAGAGCGCTCGGTTCCGGGGGAATGGGCATGCACCCATGCTAGCAGCCCCGAGCAAACCAGAGACAAGGGCCGTAGACTCTCCCGCTGATCGACGCCACGGAGCGATCCATGAACGAGCGCAGATGCGAAAGCGGCGAGCTAGCTCCGGATGTGGAGCGCGAGGAATTCGAGCGAGCGGGATGACTGATCTCGAAATACGACCGGCGGGGACCGACACCGCAACCCCACTCAACATTGCCAAGCGCCTGCGCTTGATCGAAAAGATCGCGGGTCCCCTCGAAGGCAAACGTATCATCGATTGTGGCTGCGGCGCTGGAGAATACGTGCGGGCGCTGGGTCGGCTCGGTGGTCACGCGTATGGATTCGAATATCAGACCGAAAAGTTGCTCGCCAACGATTCGGGTTCGGCAGACGATCGCCTCGCCGGCGGCGACATCCAGAGCATCCCCTTCCCGGACGCGTCCTTCGACCTCGCGATCGTGAACGAAGTCCTCGAGCACGTGCCGGACGATCTCGCAGGTCTGCGCGAGGTGCATCGCATCCTGAAGCCGACGGGTACCCTCGTCGTCCTGTCGCCCAACCGGCTCTACCCCTTCGAGACCCACGGCGTCTATTGGAAGCGCTCGGATCGACGTCTCTCCCACGCCCTTCCATTCATCCCCTATATCCCGATTCCCGTCGGCCGTACCTTCTTGCGCTACTGGGCTCGCAACTACTGGCCCTGGGAGCTGCGAGACCTGATCCGGCGCGCCAATTTCAACGTCGAGAGCACTCACTTCGTGTGGCAGACCTTCGAAAACGTATCGGGACACCAGCCGACGTGGATCACGCGGCTGCGGCCCCTGCTGCGCGGGGTCGCGAACTTGATGGAGCGGTTGCCGCTGATTTCGAAGTTCGGCGTTTCCCAGGTCATCCGGGCCACGCCCGAATAGCCCGGCATCGGGCGAACCGATCGGTCGCGGACGTCGCTCGAGTCTCGTAGATCAGACGGCCGGCAGGTTGACTCCAGATCAACGACCCTTCCTCGAGTCGAAGCCGGCCGGCTCGAGGGGGCATGTGGTGCCCCTCCCAAGCTTCGCTCGAGGCCAGGAGGAGCATTCACTACTCGAGTCGAACTCGCGTGACCCCCTCCGCCATCCGTTTGAAGCCAAAGCGAAAAAGGGGCCGCAGCACTCCGATTCGTTCGAGGGCCGGCAGTGCGCGAATCAATCGGTCGGTGAGACGCGGATTGCGAAAGAGGAACTGGGGAGGGAGCTGTTGGGCGAGCTGCACTCTAGAGACCTCAGGCAGGCGTTCGGCCTCCACTCTTGCGCCAGCGCGATCGAGCTCGTGCGGCTCGGCTCCGCCTCGAAGCAGCGGAGCCAGATGATTCGCGCACACCAGCGCGTCGCGCAATGCGATGTTGATCCCCTGACCCCCGACGGGCGACATCGGATGCGCAGCGTCCCCGATGAGGAGCGCACCGGGAACGCTCCACGGGCTGACGCGATCGCAGATGACATCGAGCACGAAGGGAGTCGTCACGGCATCCAGGTGTTTCCGGATATGCTCGCCCAACGCCGACCCGACATGCTCGGAGAGCTGGAGAACCCAGTCCTCGATTCCCTGACGGCGCAAATCGCCATAGCCGCCCTTCTCGATCATCCAACCCACCTGGAGGCGACCGTCGTGGGAGGGGATCGCGATGGCGAAGTGACCTCCGCCGATGAAGAAGCGGCCCCGATCCGTCCACTCTGCACCGTCGGGGCTGGGGAGCTTGCACCAGACGACGTCGAAGCCCTGGGGCTTTCGGGTGCTCTCGAGCGCCAGCTTCTTGCGAATCACGGACGCCCGGCCATCGGCGCCAATCACGTAGCCGACCCGGAGAGGGCGGCGCCCTTCCCTATTCTGCAGCTCGACGCCGACGACGCGGGAGTCCTCGACGATGATGTCGCGCACCGAGACACCTCGCTCGAAGCGAAAGCACTCGAAGGCTTCGCAGCGAGCGATCAGCATCTCGAGCATCGCGGGCTGGGAGACGACGCGTGGCCCGATGGGGGCCGCCAACCCCTCGAAGTCAAGCTCGAGCAGTCGGTCATTCCCGCTATGAATCTCCATCGCAGAGAGGCGCCGACTTGGGAGCTCGTCCAGGTCTCTTCCCAGGCCCATCTCATCGAAAGCCCGGATCCCACTGGGCATCAGGACCTCTCCGCGAAACTCCCGCTCGAAGTCCGACTGCCGCTCGATCAGGGTCGTGTCGATACCGCGCGAAGCGAAGACATGGGCCAGCGCCGCTCCCGCGGGCCCCGCTCCGACAATCGCAACATTCGTCGTTCCCTCAGGCATGGCGCTGGTCAGGCTCCCGATCTCGCTGGAGCAAAGTTCGGAGAAAGCCGCTTCCGGATCCAGCAGGGTAGCTCAGGGACACCAGAAGGAGACACCGTACTCGGCAGCAGCGAGGACGGTCCATCGTGGAAGTCTCGGCTCGGGCGAGCTATTCGACTCGCTGACGCAGGAGGGAGAGGCTCGCCGAGCTCTCGACACTCTCGTTGGCGAGCGCACTCCGCAGCTCCGTCTCATCGAACTCGCGCTCGTCGTAGACGGCCACGAGCGCGACATCTCCGGGGGCGAGGAAGGTCTCCTCCCCATAGTCGGTGTAGCGCGTTGCACCGATGCTGATCAGGGCATCGCGGGGGTGGCCCGCGCTCTCGAGCCAGCCGGTAATCGATTCGAGGGGCCCGGCATCCTCCTGCTCGTTCATGCGATCCACGAGCCAATCGAGGAGCTGCTGGTTGAAATAGCTATAGCTCGCTACCGCGCTGTCTACTCCGTAGGGGTGGAGATCTCCATCACGCGCGAGATAGCAGGCGATACGAAAGTGATCGAGCACGCCTCCGGGAGCGAAGCGATCGATCGCGATCATTCCAGCCGAGGTCCCCTTCGAGCACGGCCCCCAATTCTTCTTCTCGCTGATCTTCTTTGCGCCCGGACGTCGGATCGAGCAATCGTTGTGGGCGGCAAAGTGGGTCGGGATCACCCGAAAGACCCGATCGTCGCGGTAGTCGATGCGGCAGAGGAGTGCGACCTCGGGCTCGATCTGGAGATTCTCTCCGGCATCGCTCGAGCGAATGGTGTCGCAAGAAACAGGGAACCGATGCAGGAAGTGCTCCCCTCCGCCCGGAACGTAGAAGGGGAAGATCCCCTTCGGTGCGGCGGCATCCTCGACCTCGACATTCACGAAGTCCGAGGCTTCCCCCGCCTGCTCGAGGTGCCCGGCGAAGTTGCCCGCAACTCCGAGGCCGATGACGTGCTCGAGTTCCATTCCCCGATCCTTCCTCTCTGCGGCTCCGCCGCTCTTCCCGTCGGCAGCGGCTCGAATCCGTAGGCGCTTCGTCGACACCTCTGCATCGATTTCGCAGCGCCGGAATCTAGCAGGCTGCGGCAAAACCCACTCCCGTCGCCATGCACGCGTCTTTCCGACCCACTCGTCGTTGTGAAAGCTTGCTGGGGCTTGCAGGTTGGGAAGAACCTTTGCTGCCGCCTGGCAATCCCCCGAGTCGGGAGCCATGTCCTACCCTTGCCCGCGTCTACCCGATGAGGAGAAAGAGAATCATGAGGGCCGTCGTGGTGCCGCAGTGGATGGAGCCCTCCGAGCTCAGCGTCTCGGAGGTGCCGGAACCGGCGGTCCAGCCCGGCCGGCTCGGGATCGACGTCGCCGCCGCCGGCTGCAACTTCTTCGACACCCTCATCGTGCGCGGAAGGTACCAGCTCCGGCCCGAGTTCCCCTTCACGCCGGGTGGTGAAGTGGCTGGAAGTATCTGCGCGGTTGGAGATGGAGTAGCGGGATTCGAGATCGGAGATCGCGTCATGGCGATCCTACCCCACGGCGGATATGCCGAGCGGGTCAACGTTGTGCCTCATGCCGCCTATCCGATTCCCGACGCGATGTCGTTCGAGGAGGCGGCTGCCTTCCCCATGGTTTATGGGACGAGCTATGTCTCGGTCGTCCAGCGCGGCGGCATCCGACCCGGCGAGACTCTCCTCGTAACCGCCGCTGCGGGCGGAATCGGGCTCGCAGCCGTACAGATCGGCAAGGCCGTCGGGGCCCGGGTGATCGCTCTGGCGGGCGGCGACGAGAAGCTCGAGATCGTTCGCCGAGCGGGAGCCGACCTCGCGATCGACTACCGGAAGGAAGACTGGACGGCGCGCGTTCGGGATTGGACCGAGGGGCGCGGAGCGGACGTCGTCATCGAGAACGTCGGGGGCGAGATCTTCGAGGGCTGCATGCGCTCCCTCGCCTGGGGAGGACGTCTCGTCGTCGTGGGATTCGCGGGAGGAGAGATCCCGACCGTGAAGACCAATCGAATCCTGCTCAAGCACATCTCCCTGGTCGGTGTTCACTTTGGACCCATGCTCGATCACGAGCCCGAAGCCCTCGAGCAGGCGTACCGAGAGCTCTTCGAGCTCTACGGATCCGGCCGCCTCGAGCCTCTGATCTGGAGAACCTACCCCCTCGAAGAGCTGCCCGACGCTCTCGAGGCGCTCGCCGGGCGTGCGAGCTGGGGGAAGATCGTCATCACGCTCGGTGGCGCGGACACCCAGGTGAGCCGGTCGCGGGTGTAGGCCACGGCAGGAGCGCAGGACAAACGATACGCTCCTCGCGAGAATGGCCGCCTCACCCGATCCCGCTGCGAGAAGTCGATCGATCGAGCCGAGCCTGAGCACCTCCCAGATCCTGAGTTATTCGAGCCCGATCATCGCTCTCAGCTTCATCACCACCCTGACCCACACGTATTACGTGAAGTATGGAACGGACGTGCTGCTGGTCGCTCCCGCATCGATGGCACTGGTCTACGGATGTTCGCGGCTCTGGGAGGCGGCCATGGACCCTCTGGTCGGCTTCCTCAGCGATCGCACCCGTCATCGTCTGGGACGCCGCCGCTCATGGCTCGCGGGTGCGGCTCTGCCCATCCTCGTTTCTGCGCTCGTGATGTGGGCCCCGCCTTCGTTCCTGGAGGGCTGGAGCCTGATCGGATGGCTCACGCTCGGGAGCTTCGGACTCGCGAGCGCGGTGAGCGCGTTTGCGATCCCCCACGCGGCCCTGGGTGCCGAGCTCTCCCCGCAGTCACAGGACCGCACGCGTCTCTTCGCCGCCAACGGGATCGCCTCGGCCCTCGCCTCCTTCGGCGCGATGACGATCGGGCTCGGAGCCCTGCGAAGGGCCGAGTCGCCTCGCAGCGTTGCGCTCGTGCTCTTCGCGGTGATGGGCGTACTGCTCGTAGCTCTGGTGATTCCGATGGTGGCGCGAAGCCGGGAGCCGGTGGCGCATCAAGGTCGAGGTGCCGACTCCCCCTTCGGCGCCTATCGCGACGTTCTCCGCAACCCCCACGCGCGCATCATCATCCTCGCCAACCTCTTCATCAACATCACCTATGGCGCGATGGCCACCGTCGCGGTCTACATGCTCCAGTATGTCCTCCTGATGCCGGACGCGACCGAGTATTTCATGGCCTCGTATTTCATTCCGACCCTGCTCTCCGTGCCGCTCTGGGTCCGCCTCACGGATCGTTTCGAGAAGCGTCACCTCTGGATGCTCTGCCTCGCGGCCAGCTCGTTCTTCTACGGAGCCCTCGGGCTGATGCCCCCGAATCCGGGGCTCCCCGTTGCGCTCGGCTTCGGTGCAGCCGTCGGCATTTTCGGCGGCGGCTTCTTCGTCTTCGAGCCCGCCATCCGCGCCGAGGTGATCGACTACGACGAGTACGTAACGGGAGAGCGCAAAGAGGGCGTCTACTCGGCGGCCAGCCAGATCGTGGGCAAGGTCGCGGGCGCGGGAATGACGATGATCGTGGGAATGGCGCTCCAGTGGGCGGGCTACACGCCCAACGTCGAGCAGAGCGACTCGGTCCGATGGGTGATCCGCATCCTCTTCGGCGGCGTCCCCGCCCTGGCCTTCTTCACCGCCTTGATGCTGCTCTTCCGATTCACACTCACCCGTCGGCTTCACGACCAGGTGCGAGCCGAGCTGGAGGAACGAGCGACGAGGCAGACGGGCTGAGTGTGACGACCGGGACCCGCCATACCCGGGTCCTCCTCGCCGGCATCGCAACCCCGATCAGTGGGGATCGCTTTCGAGCTCACGGATCATCGTCGGAAAGACGTCCTTTGCGGCATTCTTCCCCATGAAGACGTCCAAGTGACTGTAGCTGGGGAAGACGTGCAGCCCATGCACACGGGGGCGCAGACGATCGAAGTACTCGAATGTCCGGCGCTGGCTCTCGGGCAGGAAGCAGCGATTCAACTCCCCGGCGAAGAACACGAAGCGCGCGTCCGTCTTCGGCGGCTCCGCCACGTAGTCGAGCGGCAGCCGATCCGATGGCCTCGTGCGGACGAGATGTCGGGCCTTCACGCATCGGGCCATCTGGGTGAAGAACGTGAAGGGACAGTCCTTGAATTCGTATTGCAGCCAATCGAGGGTCTCGCTGTTGAGGTTTTCGAGCCGCCAGAGCGCCGGATTTCCAGCGCCGTAGGTGAAGCTGACCATCTTGTCGACGGTATTCGTCGGTTCGGGATGAAAGAGCTCGACCAGGCCGACGATGGACTTCTGGAAGAGGCCCGACGCCTCGATTCCCCAGTGAGGACTCACGTAGGGAGTGATCTGCTTGACGAGGGGTACCGCAACGTTGAGCTTGACGGCCGAGAGGGGCGGCACAACGGGATGCAGGGACACCGCGTTGGAGAGAATCGTCGTCACCTGGGGGACCAGCCCCGCCACGGCCGACATCATGAAGCTCGTCGAGCCCTGGCAGTGGATGATGGCCTTGCAGGTCTGCGAGCCCGCCTCCTCACAGACGGTCTGCACCGCTCGGGGATGATCATGCTCCGCGGCGAGATCGAGGTCCCACTCGTTTCGAGGGTGCTCGATGCTAGCGCGCCAGTTCTCGAGCCAGACGTCATAGCCCTCGGCCACGAGGGAATCGACGATGTTCTCGTCCACCGGCGCGCGGAAGATGTTCGCCCGGACTCCCGCGCCATGCACGAGCAACACGGGTCCCCTGGTGGGCTCGACCTCTCCCCTCACGTTGATGACGTTCAGGTCCATGCCGTCGCCGGCCTTGAAGGGAATGGTCCGCTCACGATACGACCGAGCCATCTCGAATCTCCTCTCGCGGCGCCGGGAGCCGAAACTCAGGGCGCGTAGCTATCCCACAGTGCCCCGGCGAAGAACATGCCGAACTTCGCCTGCCCCGTGAGACTGCTGCCTCCCTGGGCGTCGGTGCACTTCATCGTGGTCATCTGAACCGCAAAGTCCTCCGGGGCGATCTTCTGGATGCCCTTCGCGACGACCTCGCCCGAATCGGAATCGCCCCGATGAACCGTGACGTAGAGCGTCGACGTGTCCGTCCAGAGGTCTACTCCGTCGTCGTTACGAACCACCTTGTAGCCATCGAAGAAGAAACTCTCGCCCTCCACGCTGCGCAGGCGCATGCGGTAACGCATTTTCTTGACCTCGGACCCCTCGTCCTCGGCAATGAAGAGATTGAAACGGCCGCCGCTGGTCGTCATCGGCGACCGGGAGAGCGCGGGAATCCGCACCGTCCCAACGATGCCCGCCTCGTGATCCGGCTCGTCGACCATGCGATCGAGATCCTCGCTCATGACCGTGAGCAGAAAGGACGACGTCGATTGATCCGAGATGCCGCGCGCCTCCGCGGCCTCGAAGTCGCCGGAAACGTAGGAAACGTCGGTGGAACAGTGCCCCGCCATCCGCTCGGTGAACTGCAGCCGCAGGCGATCATCCTCCTCCGCCACTCCGTCGATCGGCGCGGGGCGATCGGGGCCAAAGTCCTGGGAGGTGTCGAGCTCCCAGCCCCGATCCTCGGCGAGCAGGGCCACGTTGCGTTCGGCGATCGCCGAGATGGTGAGGAGTGGATTCACGCCGACGGGCCGCGGGAGCACGGCACCGTCACTCACGTAGAGACCTTCATGGACCGTCGCCCCTTCCTCCCCACTGAAAACCTGTCCTCTGTGGTTGACGACGCCGGCGGCGGCCGAATCCGCCATCACGCAGCCGCCCAGGGGATGCACCGTAACGAGGTCATAGCCGAAGACCTTGTTGAAGGTTGGGTTGGGGATGAACGTGCCCCCAATGCCGGCGGTGGCCTCACGCATGCGAGAGGTCACCTGGGTAATGATGTCCTGCTGTCCGACGCCCGGCCAATGGACCACCGGTTCGCCGCCCTCCAGGACGATCCGCCCATTCCCGTCATCGTGACACATGATGAGGTAGGTCTGGGTATTCCGCACGGCGCCCGCATACGCACCACCCGGAGCCATCGAACGCAGCGTGCGCCAGCCCTCCCGAAGCTCGTCGAGCAGCCCTCCATCGGTGTCGTCGCCAGTGAGCTGCGCGGCCGTCGCAAACGCGCCGGGCAGGATGGACGAGACCGCTCCCGGGATCGACCCCTCCTCCAGCACGAAGCCGTCTTCGAGCCGTGCAGAGCTGCGCAGATCGATGATCCCCGTGATGCAGGGACCCACGGGCTCTTCGACGTCCTTGTCGCCGTATCCGATCCCGTTGATCTCGACGTCGTTGTTGTAGCCGAAGCCGAGCACGTCGCCGTTGCCGGTGAATCGGTGCCCGATCTGATTCGAGCACGCAAGGCCCGAGTCCTTCGAGCGCTGAAGGATCGCCGTGCTGCCCAGGGCGCCGGCCGAGATCACGACGAGATCGGCCGACACGAAGAGCTGGGTGTCCTCGAACTTCTCCCGATCGCATCCGACCAGCTGATAGTGGACTCGCCAGCCGCCCTCCGTCCGGGAAACCGAGCGGGTCTCGGCGCCGCAGAATATCTTGCAGCCGTGATTCGCCGCGTCGGGGATGTAGTTCGTCATCAGGGTATTCTTGGCCCCGACGTTGCACCCGCTCACACAATCGCCACAGCCGTTGCAAGCGGTTTGATCGATCCCGACGTGGTTGATCCCGGAGTCGAAGGTCACGTTGATGGGCGGGTGATAGACGTTGCTCGATTCATTCATGTGCTCGGCCGACCTGACGTGAGCCTCGTACTTGGCGAGGGGGGGATGCTGGCCACGATCGGGATACGCCAGGGGTCGCAACATCGATTCGGCGAGGGCGAAGCCCTGCTTCAGGCCATCGTTGAGATCGTCTCGGATCCCACTCGGCCACTGGGGCTCGCGCCAGACCCGTTCGTCGGGCGGCAGCGAAACGTTGGCGTTGATGAGAGACGTCCCTCCCAGCCCGCAGCCCTGGAGAACGCTGATGTCGTCGCCGAAGTTGAGCTCGAAGAGACCGTCCTCACGACCGATCTGGACGCCGCCCTTCTTGATCTGCATCTGGCGCGCCGCTTCGTCGATCTCGTCGGGGAACCGACCCGTGGAGATCTCGCGACCCCGTTCGAGGAGGCAGACGCGAAGCGCGGAGCCGTCGGGTTTGCGGCAGCGGGCGAGGCGGGAGGCGGCGATCGCGCCGCCGTACCCCGATCCGATCACGATGGCGTCATAGTGGCGCTCGACTTCACAGATGGGAGAGGAAAATATCGTCATGCTCGCTCCTCGATCGCGGGAATCGGTTCGCACTCTCGCTCGCCGGCCCGACCTCGGGCCTCCTCACGAGAACTCGCCGCGGATTTTCCCTCCGCAGAAGCAGCCCCTGCGACCGTGATTCGACGAGTCGCGGGAGCCACCAACCACACGGTAGTGTGGATCCAGAACTCTGGGTGTGGCGAAGCTCGACGCGGCACGCTGACTCGCGAAATTTTCGATTCGCGAAACTCTCGCAACTCGCAACTCGCGCAACGGGACCAGAGCTGGACCTCGCTTCGGGGGGAGGCTCCAAGCTATCATACGAAACACAGTTGTGTCCATAAAATGACCGGGTCGGGACAGTTTCCCGACGTCGTCATGCCGCAGCGCTTCCCGGATTGCGGGTCTTCCACCCCGGGAAAGAACGAGCGAGTGCCTCAGAAGCTCGGTGGCAGCCATAGGTAGTGGAAGCCGGGTCGGGCCGGGGGGATGCCGAGGAGGCTCGACAGATCGAGCCGAGGAGCGGCGCGCCCCGGAGCCTCGGTGTAGAGGTTCTTGCGATACTCGCTGGAGCGGTGGTAGCTGACCACCTGCGCACGACCCAGACCCGCGAGCTCCTTCAGGCGCACGACTGCATCGTCGATCGTGCCGATCCCGTCCACGAGCCCGGCTTCGAGCGCTTGATTCGCGCTATAGATGCGACCGTCCGCCAGCTTCTTCACCTGGGCGAGGTCGAGCCCGGGCCGCCCCCGATCGACGATCGAGACGAAGCGGGCATGGAGCTCGTCGATGATGCTCTGGAGCTGAGCGCGCTGCTCCGGTGTCATTCTCTGGAGAGGGGAGCCGGCTGCTTTGTAGGGGCCGCTCGTCAGGGTCTGGTCGTAGATCCCGAGCTTCTCCATCAAGCCCGCAACACTCACCCCCGTGTAGATGACGCCGATCGAACCGGTGATCGAGGTCGGATGAGCGCGGACGTCGTCGGACGCCATCGCGATGTAGTAGCCGCCGGAGGCCGCCATGCCCATGATCTGGGCCAGGACCGGCAGGTTCGTCTCCTGCTTGAAGCGAAGGATCTCGTGATACGCGACATCACTCGCCGTGGCCGATCCTCCAGGCGAATCGATTCGCAGCAGCACTGCCTTTACCTGGGAATCGGCTCGCGCACGGTCGAGTTCCTCCCGAATCCGCGCTGCGCTGCTTTCGGACGACCTTCCGAAGAGGCCGCCCTTCTCCTCCGTCTCCCGAATCTCTCCTCGGATGTCGAGAAGCAGGATCTTCGGAGCTCTCGTTGGACCCGAGACGCGAGTCTCGATCAGGTCTCCGCGACTGGATTCGAAGAACTCGATGCTCACACAGCCTGGAAGGGTGAGGAGGGCAATCGTCGACACGAGCGCCGCCACCCAACCCCTTCGCCGCCCCTTCTTCTCCATGGTTCCATCTCCCTTCATCCGCCCGATCGGCGATCGGGATCCGCCGACCGACACATCCGAATCGATGGTCGGGGCGACCCCGGCGGAACGAGCTATCGTGTGACGCTGCCCGAGAGTACACCAGCGAGGAGCCCCCATGTCCGACCCTCACGGCGGTACCGCCGACGTCCCCAACATGTTCACCCCCGAAGCCGCCCGCCATCCCCAGCCGGTCTACGCCGAGATGCGTTCGAAGTGTCCGGTCCACCGTATGCCCTTGATCAACGCGCCGATGATTGCGCGCTTCGAGGACGTCATGTGGGCTCTGCGCCACCCGGAGATCTTCTCGTCGGAGATGGACGTCCAGATCGCTCTTGGGACCGAACGGCCGATGATCCCCCAGCAGATCGATCCCCCGTCCCAGACCCGCTATCGCAAGCTGCTCGATCCCTGCTTCTCCCACAAGCGCATGACGGCGATTGCGCCCCGGATTCGCGAGCAGGCCAACGCCCTGATCGACGAATTCATCGACCAGGGGGAGTGCGAGTTCGATGCCGCGTTCGCGATTCCCATGCCCTGCATCGCCTTTCTCGACATGATGGGACTCCCCCACTCGGACCTCGATCTTTTCCTCGAGCTGAAGAACAACATCATCCGGCCCCAGAACAATCTGCCCGAGGGCGCCGACCCGACCGAGCTGAGGGCCGCGACGGGCAAGCGGATCTACGAGTACTTCGGCCCGCTCCTGACCGAGCGCCGTGCGAACCCGACCGACGATCTGCTCGGCTACATCGTGACGGCCGAGATCGGCGGCGACCGCCTGAGCCAGACCGAGATGCTCGACATCTGTTTTCTCCTCATCCTCGCCGGACTCGATACGGTTACCGCGACGCTCGGCTGCAACATCGCCTACCTCGCCGAGAACCCCGACCAACGACGCAAGATCGTCGAGGACCCGAGCATGATCGAAGGCGCCGTCGAAGAGCTGATGCGCTGGGAGACGCCCGTCACCGCCGTGCCCCGGGTACTGAAGAAGGACGTCACCCTACACGGCCTCGAGATGAAGCAGGGCGAGCTCGTCACGCTCCTCCTGGGCGCGGCGAACACCGACGACGATGCCTTCGAAGATGCCCAGACGGTCGACTTCGCGCGCCCCAGCAATCGACACATCGCCTTCGGGGCCGGCGCACATCGTTGCCTCGGCTCCCACCTCGCGCGCATGGAGCTCATGGTGGCAATGGAGGAGTGGCACAAACGCATCCCGGAGTACCGCATCAAGGAGGGCGAGGTCCCGCGCTTCAGCCCGGGAATCCGTGAGGCTCTCTACCTGCCGCTGACCTGGTCTCGCTGATTCTCGCTCGCGGGCGGCCGGACCCCGACGCTCGGCCATTGCCTACCCGTGGCGCCTGGGCGATCGACTCTCGAGTCAAGCCAACCCAGCGATCAAAAGAAGGAAGACAGCCATGCTCAAACGAATTCTGGGCGCACTGGCCCTGCTCGTGATCCTCGGTCTGGGAGCCCTCCACTGGATGGGAAGCGGAGGGCTTGGACACTATTGGGGCGCAGGGACTCCCCAGAGTGGACCGCTGTCACAGGAGACCATCTCGACGCGCGCAGCGACCCAGATGCAGGCCGCGGATGAAGTCGGAGTCGCGGCTCCCAAGCAGATCCTCTTCGGCGATCTTCACGTCCACAGCACCTTCAGCCTCGACGCCTTCCTGATGGCGCTCCCGATCGGAGGCGGTGAGGGTGCGCATCCCGTCTCCGACGCTTGCGACTTCGCACGGCACTGCTCGGCTCTCGATTTCTGGTCGATCAACGATCACGCCGTGGCCCTCACCTCGCGGGACTGGGAGGAAACGGTCGAGGCCATGCGTCAGTGCAACGAGATCTCGGGGGATGCCGACAACCCGGATGTCTCGGCCTTTCTGGGCTGGGAGTGGACCCAGATGGGGACGAATCCGGACAACCATTACGGGCACAAGAACGTCATCCTCAAGGGACTCGCGGACGATGAGATCCCGACCCGCCCGATCTCCGCCCGGGCTCCCGCGGACGCGTTCGATCGCCAGGCGGACTCCGTCTTTCCGGGCGCCCTCACGATGGGTCTATTGGCCGCCGCACGCCCCAACCAGGATACCTGGGACATGATCCGCTATTTCAACCAGCTGGTTGCGGATCCCGAGTGTCCCGACGGCGTCCCGGTGCGCGACCTCCCGGCTGCCTGCCGCGAATCGACCCTCGACCCGGCGGGCCTCTTCGAGAAGCTCGACGACTGGGGCTTCGACTCCATGGTGATCCCCCACGGCACCACCTGGGGCTTCTACACTCCCCAGGGCTCCGCCTGGGACAAGCAGCTCGTGGGGAAGCAGCACGACCCCAAGCGCCAGCGCCTCTTCGAGATCTACTCGGGTCATGGCAACAGCGAGGAGTATCGCGACTGGCGCGAGGTCGTGATCGCACCCGACGGCTCACGCAGCTGTCCGGAGGAACGCGACGACTTCCTGCCCTCGTGCCGACGCGCCGGCCAGCTCATCGCGGAGCGCTGCTCCGAGGCAGGTCTCGGAGATGACGAATGCCTGGAGCGCGCCGCAGAGGCCCGGCAGAACTACGTCGATGCCGACGTCATGGGGCACCTCACCGTTCCCGGCTCGACCGTCGAGGATTGGCTCGATTCGAATCAGTGTCGGGATTGCTTCCAGCCCTCCTTCAACTACCGGCCCCTGAGCTCCGCCCAGTACATCATGGCCCTGCGAAACTTCGACGACCCCGAGAACCCCCGTCGCTTCGATTTCGCCTTCATGGCAGCGAGCGACAACCACACCGCGCGCCCCGGCACGGGATTCAAGGAGGTGGGGCGGGT
>CBDUYG010000019.1:0-16985 GCA_965371385.1 uncultured Myxococcales bacterium
GAGAAGGTCCCGAAAATGCAGTGCTATTGCCGTCCGCAGCAGAGCGCTCACGAATATTCCGGGCTAGGAGTTTGCGCGGCAGGAGGCGCACACATCCAGTCGCGGATGCAAGCCCGCTGGCTGCGCTGCGAAACCTTGCTGTAGCTAGCCCGAAGTTCTGAGTAGCGAGACTGCGCCACCCGCATCAGGCAAGCAGGGCGAGCTGCCGCGACTGGGCCAGCAGCACTCCGCGTGCGGACCAGATCTCTCCGTCCTCTTCGAGGAATCCATCGCGTGACGTGCGAGTCGTGAAGCGCACCAGATAGTGCTCGCCGGGGGCGACGGCGGCCGCGGCCTCGGGCGCGCGGAAGTGCACCGTCAGCTCGACCGTCGGCACGCCTCGGCTCTCCGGTCCGGGTGGCTGCTTCTGGAAGATCGCCGGCGGCCATCCGTCCGAGATCGCGGAGAGCAGCAGCGCGTCGCCGCCGCGATCCGGCAGCGGCCGCAGCCAGCCACCGGTCGTTGCATCCGCCATGCGAGAAGGCTCCGGCGAACCGAAGATCGGGCGCTTTTCGTAGCGACGGCCAAACGAGAAGGCGCTGCCCGAAAGGTTCGGTGCGGGGGCAACTTCGACCTGCTCGGGTGGTGGGATCTCCGGCATGGGCGTGTCCTGGAACGTCAACTCGTCGCCGCTGCCGTCTCGCGTCCGCCCGAGTGCGCCGATCGAGTACGCGATCAGCCGACCGTCCTGCTCGAGGCGAGCCGTCAGCGTAGAGAGCGAGCGCCCCTCACGCACGACGCGCGTCGTCACCTGTGCCGGGCCCGGCTTTGCGCGTGCGGTGAAGTGGGTGGTCTGGGTTCGCGGCTCCCGCGCGGGGTCGCCGACGGCGTCCACCATCCCACGCAGCAGCATTGCGCTCAGGTAACCGCCGTTCGGGCCCGCGACGATCCACCAACCGTCGTCGATTCGGGCGTCGAACACGTGTACGGTGTCGCCGCCGCGCTCCCCCGTCTCGACGAGAGAGAGCGCGGTATCGCGGTCGAACCGGTGGGTCGTATGATGATCGGAATTTTCCAAGACTACCTTTCGCGATCAACCGGCATCGACCTGGGGCGCCAGCATCACGAGCATGCGAGAGAACTCCCGAAAACCCGGCTCCTTCGCCGCGGCGCGAATCGATCGTGCCTCCCACAATCAACCGGCATCGACCTGAGGCGCCAGCATCGCAAGCAAACGAGAGGAGAACCGAAACCCCGGTTCCTTCGCCGCGGCGCGAATCAATCGTGTCTCTCGCACTCAACCGCCATCGATCTGAGGCGCTAGCATCACGAGCATGCGAGAGCATAACCGAAATTTCGGCTTCTTCGCCGAGGCGCGAATCAATCGTGCCTCTCGCAATCGTTCTCCAACCGTGAGTCATGCGATCTCTACCGGCCACTCGAGACGAAGGGCGAGTCGAGCCCGAAGAGCCGGCTCTCGTCGCGAGGAGCAGTCTCGACGATGACGGAGCACTTCGATCGTCGGCAACTCGAACGCAGCGCGATGGAGTCCACGCGACTAGAGGATTTCGGCGCCGGAGATTGGCGTGACGCGATGGCGCGGCTGCTCGATGCCGCCGAGCGCGAAGCGCGGCTCAATCATGCCGGCCGCGCGATCCTCCTCTCCCAGGTGCAGGACCGTCTCGTCAATCGACTCGAGATCCAGGATTGGGTTTCACGTCACCCAGAAGTTCGCGCCGAGCGTGTCGAGGCGCCCCTCGTCCTCGCGACTCTACCCCGCACCGGGCAGACCGCGGCGGGATGGATCTTCGATCGCGATCCCGGGAACCGGTCGCTCCTCAGCTGGTTCGTGAAGCATCCCTGCCCCCCGCCTCGGCCCGGGAGCAATGAAGGCGACCCCCGTATCGCGCGTGAGCGCGGGATCGCCCGCGCGATGCCGGAAGAGCTGCGCGCCATGCACCTCTCCGATGCAGAGGAGCCGGACGAGTGTCACTTTCTCTTGAGCAACGATTTCAAGATTCCCCATGAGATCTACACCATGGGCGTTCCCTCCTACTACCGCTGGACCCGGGACGAGGCCGACATGCGATCGGCCTACCAGTACTACCACCTTCAGCTCCAGCTCCTGCAGTCGCGGACGCCGGGTCGGCGCTGGGTGCTGAAGAACTCTCCCCACCTGCTCTTCCTGGACGATTTTCACGCCGTGCTCCCCGATGCGATCTTCGTGCAGTTTCATCGCGATCCGCTCAAGGTGCTGGCCTCGAATTGCCGCCTCTCGGTCTTCTTGCGCGGTATGATGAGCGATCATGTCGATCCGCACGAGGTCGGGGCCAACATGCTCCAGCTCCTGGGTGACTACGTGGAGCGGCTCCTTCGCTTTCGCGCAAAGGGTTCGTCGCGGAGCTGGATCGACGTTCGTTTCTCCGAGTTCGTGATGAATCCGCTCGCTGAGATCGAACGGGTCTACGAAGCGGCCGGCATCACGCTCTCTCCCGATGCCCGTGAGGGAATGGCGGAGTGGGTGCGGGAGCATCCGCGAGACGATCTGGCTCGCGCACGTCCTGCCGATCTCGCTCCCTACGGCATCGATCCCGCGGAGGCGCGCGAACGCTTCGCGTCCTACGTCGATACGTTCGACGTCGAATTCGACGGGATCTGACTCGCGAGCACGCTCCGCTCCGAGGCCCCCGGATCTGCAGCGCTCTCGTCATCCTCGCGAAGAACTTCATGGCCAACACAGGGCGATGCGAAGCTTCCCGGCAACGGGCACTTCACGCACAATGACCGGCTAGTCGATATACCCGAGCGCCCGTAGCTCCGCCTCCCGGTCCGGGTCGAGGGGAGCCTTGCCGGCCGGCAGTACGGGGCTCGTATCTCCACCTCGCAGGGCGCCCCTCTGTGTGCGCGCTTGCTCTTCGTAGCGGTCGAGCAGGAGGGCGAGCTCGGCCACCTCTTCGGCTCGCTCCGCGCAAACGCTTCGCGTCTCCCCCGGATCCCTCGTGAGGTCGAAGCAGAGCTGCCGGGCCGAGCCGCCCTTGCGGTGACGGATCAGCTTCAGGCCCCTTCGGCGGATCGTCATCGCGGGCGACGCGAAGCCGTCGGGCAGGACCCAGCTCACACTGACGCGGGCTCGATCGCCGGCTTCGACGCTCGGGCCCTCCCCGCTGAGCAACGGTGCAAAGCTCTGCCCGCGCACGTGGGGCGGAGACTCGATGTCCGCGAGCTCGAGCAAGGTGGGCATGATGTCGACGTGATGGAGGGGAGAGGCGCTGCGAATGCCCGGCGAGACTCCCGGCCCGAGAAGGATCAGGGGAACGCCCAGCACCTGCTCGTAGGGGAGCGTTGCGTGCCCCATCGAGCCGTGCTCGCCAAGCTCTTCACCGTGGTCCGAGAGGATCACGACGATCGTATTGTCGCTCACCCCTTTCGCATCGAGCCACTCGAAGAGCGCCGCGAGCTGGTCGTCGACGTAGCGGATCTCTCGATCGTAATTCACGGCTTCCGACTCGCCATGGCTTCTCTCCTTCTGCCCGAAGAGATCCCGATACTGACCCTCCGGCGTATAGGGACCGTGGACCTGAAAGGTGTGAAGAAAGAGGAAGAAGGGCCTCGGGTCCCGCTTCTGGAGCCAGAGCCTGGCCTGATTGAAGACGAGCTCTACCTGGCCGCTTGGCAGCAGGGCCCGGGCGGTCTTGTTCTCGACCCAGCGATCGAAGCCGATCGCGAAGCCCACCTCGTGGTCGAGGGGTCCGTTCTCCGTCAGGGCCACGGTTGCGTATCCCTGCCGGCGAAACGCCTCGGCCAGGGTGACGACCGGAACGTCCAGGCTGCTGCTGCAGCAGGAAATCCCATGAACGAGGGCGGGCAGCGACGTGAAGAGGGTCATGTGGGAGGGGTCGGTGGTCGTCGCCTCGGACACCAGGTTGTCGAAGATGGCTCCCCGCCGGGCGAGCTCCGTCGCCATGAAGGGTGACGTTTGTCTTCGGTACCCGTAAGCCTCGAGGTGATCGCGGCGTAGGGTGTCGATGGAGAGCAGGATGACGCTCGGGTGCGGGGATGGCTGCGCGTCCTGCGAAATCAGGATCGGATTGGCCCAGACGGGAAGGCTCACCCCACTCCCGCGCTCGGGAGTTGCCTGGAACCGAAAGCTGCGGCGTTTGCCCGCCAGCTCGTCGAGCTCGATCGACTTCGATCGCCAACCCGGGGCCTTGTTCCGCCCGACCTTCACGAGCTGGGAGAAGAGCGGCTCGCATACATCCGCCTGACAGGCCTCGACCTCGAACTTCACCGGCCCCTGACGACCCGCGGGCTCGAGGATGCCGAAAGCGAAGTCGAGCCGAGCGCGCTTCGGAACCGTGAATGCGACCGTGTCGTACCGCGTCGTTCTCTGCTCGGGTACTCGAGTGGCCGCCACCCAGATTGTTGCAGGCGATCCCGGCCGCGCGTCCTCGATCTCGAGGCGCAGCTCGATGAACCGGTCGTCTCCCTGACCGCGAATCTCATGAATGAACGGCGGGATGCGGTGCCAGCTCTTCTCGCGGTCGATCCAGACCTGGGTGTCGATGAAGACCCGCTGCGCGCCGGCAAAGCGATCGCCGAGGGGCTCGCGAAAGACCACCACTCCCTTCGAAACCGGATCGACCTCCTCCCGGGCCGCGAGCATGTGTCGAGGATGAGTCGCGAGCACATAGCGGGTGTCGTCGTGAATCGTCGCTCGCGGGATGCTCGCGACTCCATCGGGAGCGCCGGGGAAACGATCGGGTGTCGAGGTCCATAGACTCGCGGGCTCGGATGTCGCGCCAACGCGATGGATGGGATCGACCAGCCGAATCGGGCTGACTCCCGCGGCTGGAACCGCGGCATCACAACCCATGCCGAGCCAGGCCAGCGTGGCTGCGACGACGAACCCTGCGTGTTCGTGCGTCCTACTCATCACCGCTCTGCTTGGGTCGCTGATCCCGATCGAACTCGAACATCGGAGTGTGGTGCCTCCCGAAGGGAGGTGGGCCGAACGCAGAGGGCGGAAGATAGGAGAACCGATACGAAGGGGCGCCGGCCGCGACGGTGATCGTATGTATTCCTTCCTTCAGGTGAACTCTCGCCCCCGAGATCTCCGCGGCGTCGAGCCGCAGATCCCGAGTCCACGGCTGCCTCCCGGGTCGCGGCTTCGAGCCCTTCTTCCCGCGGTTGCGCGAAATGTAGTAGTCCCCCTCGCGGACGATGTCGATCTCGACCGTCTCTCGTTCGTCCGCCGGCGTCTCGGGAGTCGTGAAGCCCAACACGTAGAGCTCCTCGTGGAAGGGCACGTAGTGGCTGCGAGCATATTGCTTGGCGCTGCGGGGGAGCTGCACGAAGCGGACGCTGCGAATCCAGAAGGGCGCTCGACTCGCGCGCAGATCGGGCACGAACTGCTTCTCCCAATAGTCATCGAACATCTGGATGTGAGCCTTGCCCTGATACCAGTAATAGCTTCGATGAGGCCGAAAGAGGGCTCCGCCGGCGCTGTCGATCACGACGTCGTCCTCACCCGTATAGGCCTCGATCTTTCGCAGGACTTCGAGCTGGTACTCGTTGTTGCTCGTTCCGGAGAGATAGCCGAGCTGATTGGGTAGAAGAGCGAGTGGGGCCAGGTAGAGAAGTGGCCATGCGAGTGAGCTCGTACCCTCTTCGGGGCGCAGTCGACGCACGAGTTCGCAGTAGCCCCGCACCGCACAGATGCCGAGCAGATAGGTGATGAGGACGAAGTTGTACGGGAATGGTGCGCGGATCGTGAGGATGCCGAGCAGCGCGGCGAGCAGCGGCAGTGTCCAGAAGTGCTTCCAACCGCCGGCCAGGTGGAATATTGCGAAGATCAGGATGGGTACGCTGGTGAGGATCGTCTCGTCGAGATAGGGCGCGATGTAACGCATCGCGCTGAAGCCCGGATAGAGGCCCTCGTGGCGCAGGGCCTGGAGGATGTTGATCTCGTACGCGGTCCCGAGCACGCCCAGCCATCCGCCAATGAGAAGTGCGATCAGGACGACGCCGGTGCCGGCTGCGACGAAGATCGAGGGGTAGGGGAGGACCATGACCTCGAGGCGCTCCCGCCATGGGGTCCGGCGTACGAGCACGCTGACGAGCCACATCAGTGCGACGACGAAGCCGCCGAGCAGCACGATCTTCTGGGTCATCAGCACCGCCGCCGCAAGGACCGCGCCCGTCACCGCCGCCAGGATGCGCGATCGGACGCGCTGGTTGATCTCGATTCCCGCAAGTCCGATCAGGAAGCTGAAGGTCGCCCAGTTGTCTCCGCGATAGTCGACCGCCGACATCAGACCGAAGCCGAGGGACGCGGGCAGGATGGCGGAGAGGAGGCTCTCCTCCACGCTACGATTCGCCGCGTACGAGGCCCCAGCGAGCATCAACGCCGTGAGAGCGATGTACGCAAAGGCGATGACGCGAAGACGCAGGGCTCGCTCGACGAAGCTCGCATCGTCCTGAAGCAGGAGGGAGTGGAGGACGTATCCGAGGGGGAGGTGGTGCTCGTAGAAGTCCCGGTAGGGGACTTCGCCCTCGGCGACGAGCCAGGTCGCGTGGCCCCACTGGAATTCATCGATCGTGAAGAAGCGCGTCCGCCCGAAGTCATGGATGAAGGTGAGGCTCGCGAGGGCTGCGATCGCGAGCACGACCACCACGGCGAAGCGAAGATTCCGGCTTGCAGCGGATGCACGGCCCGCTTCCGCGCGGATTCCTACCATTGCATCACCCGGTGGAGGTCGCTTCTTCGTCGAGGGTCGTGATCTCGGCTTCGAGGATATTCTGGTAGGCAAACATCGATGGCCAGAATCGTGCCAGGGCGTAGTAGAAATCCGCCATGCCGCGGATCACCGGGCTCTTCCCCGTGGCCTCGAACACCACCTCGAAAGGCAGCGCCGTGACTCCCCGATTCACGACCCGGAAGCCCGCCGCCTCGACCTCGCGCTGGAACGTCGCCCGGGTGTAGAGATGGACGTGAGTGACGTCGAGCACACCTCGTGGCCCATACTCGAAGCGTCCGACCAGGAGCGAGAGGCGATAGAACCAGATCGCGATGTTGGGTGTGGAGATGATGAGCCGCCCGTTCTTCTTGAGATAACGTCGGGCCCCACGCAGCAGATGCTGTCGATTGCGGAGATGCTCGATTACATCCGCGACCACGACGTAGTCGAAGTTCCGCTCCTCGGGGAGATCGAGGTCCTCCTCGAGGTCACGTCGGTAGTACTGCTCCATGTCGCTCGCGATCTCGTCCGGCGAGCCGATGTCGACGCCCACGACCGCGACCCCCTTCTCGCGCAGCGGGCCGGCGAGGAGGCCCTGGGAGCAGCCCAGATCCAGGACGCGGCTGCCCGGCTCGATTGCTTCGATGATCTGCATGTGCGAGCCGGTGGGGCTTACCTTGAGGGTGTAGTGGATGTCGCGGTCCACCATGTACTGGTGGTTGCGCGTGAGATGAAGCTGATGCAGCCGATAGCCGATCGGGATCGGGAGCACCCGAGCAGCATGAGTGAGGGCGGATGCGCTCCCCCGGTGCTCGGCCCACGCCGGGCTGATCTCGACCTCGACGATCGGCGCGTCGAGGGCCCGGAACTGAACCAGGATTTCTGCGTCGAAGTCACGCTGATCCGAGTTGAGCTGCCACGGGATCCGCCCCAGAGCCTCGCTCGAATAGACGCGGAAGCTCGACTGGTAGTCCTCGACTCGCAGGTGAAGAATCATGTTCTGGACGGCGTGCGCGAGCCAGAGCCCCGCGGCCTGCAAGAGGGGCATGCCCTCATGGCCCCGGCGCCAGGGGCGCGCGTGGCAGGCGCCGATCACCAGAGAGCGGGGCACCGCACGGCACTCATCCAGAAGCTCAGCCAGGTGCTCGACGGGATGTCGCCCGTCTCCGTTCGCGAAGGCAAGCCGATCGAAGTGCTTGCGCGCCCCGTACTCGAAGGCGGCCTTGCGCAGGGCGCCAAAGTCGAGTTGGCGCGGGGGATGGTGCAGGCAGACTTCGAAAGGCTGCCCTTCCGCGAGGGTCGCGGGGCTCTCCCCGAGCTCGCGATCGGGGCGGTCGAGCATGACGACGACCTCCTGGATCGACCGGGCAGCGCGCTCGGGCAGGCGATCGAGGAGCTTGCGAAGCGAGCCCGGGTCGAAGCAATCGAACAAGAAGAGCGCAGTGCGGGGAGCATCACCCGGGTCCGGCGCTACCGGGGAAGGGATCGAGGATTCAGCGCTTGCAGACGGCACCGTCATTGATCTCGTGGCACCCTTCGCCGCCAACCCGAATCCGAATCTGATTCCACCGAGCAGAGCCGGGTCGACTTTTGCGTGAGACGGCGTGACGGCGTGACGGCGTGACGGCGTCGCAGCGTTGCGGCGGAAGGGGTGAACTCGCGAGCACGCAATATGCCGGCAACCGAGAACTTCTTTCCGCTGCCGGGGAGCCGCGGCATAATCCCATCCGCCCGACCGGGCAGCGCTTCGAGTCACGATAGGGGATTTCAGCTGTGGACGCTCAACCAGGAAGAGCCCCGCTGAGCGCGCTGCAGGGCCTGACAGCGCGACACGTCGTCATCCTGCTGGCAGTGAGCATCGGCTTCGAGTCGCTCTTCCTCCACCACGGCATCAACCCGATGGATGAGGGCTGGCCTCTGCACGCCGCCATGGAGCTTCACGGGGGTCGGACCCTCTACGAGGAGGTCTTCTGGGTCTTTCCACCCGGGCACCTGCTGCCGGCGTGGATCGCCTACGCGCTCGACCCGCCCGGTATCGTGCTGGCCCGTATCTTCTATGCAGCCTTCTCCGTAGCGCTGTGCATCGGGATCTATTTCGTATCACGCAAGCTGATGGCAGCCAGGTATGCTCTATTTGCCGGGCTTCTGGTCGCGGTCGCGGCTCCCACATCCCACCTGGGCCAGCTTCTCTTCGGCTACCGCTACCTGATTTTCAGTGTCATTGCACTGCTCTTCTTCCACCGGCGCCTCACCAGCGATGATTCGCGCTGGATGGCGCTCGCGGGTCTCTTCGCGGGGCTCGCGTTCTATTTCCGACTGACCCCTGCTGCGGCGGTGAGTGTCGGGATCGGCATCGCGAGCATCTCGGCCAGCCGCGATTGGCGGCGCTGGTTCGAGGACGGCTTCTGGTACGTCGCCGGGCTGGCGGTGGTGCTCGTTCCGATGCTGCTCTACTTCAACCACTCGATCGGTCTCGAGCGGTTCTGGATCGAGGTTTTCGTGCGACCGGTCGAGATGACGGACGTCCAGAGCAAACCGATCCCGCTCTTGCACGCCTGGGGGTTGGGAAGGAAGGGCATCACGGCCCTTTGGATCGCGGTCGAGATCCGACTCTATGCCGTGCTCTACGCCGGCTTCGCAGGGGTGCTCTTCTTTCAGTGGCTGAGATCCCTTCGCGGTGAGCGAAGCTTTGACAAGAGCTTCCTGCTCTCCGTCGTCCTCTGGGGTGGGGTCTACTTCAGCCGCAGCTTCGGCCGCTCGGACGAGCCGCATATCGACTCCGCGATTCCACCCGTCATGATCATGATCGCCTATCTGGTGAGCCGGACCGAGGGGCTCGCCATGTTTCGAAGCGAGCCTGGATCAAGGAAGCGCTTGATTTCTCCGACCTTTGCGCTCTGCGCCTCGATCTTCGCGCTCTGGTGCTTCCTCAATGGAACGGATACCTACCTCGGCCCGAATAGCAGGCGGGGCACAGTGCCGGTGAAGCACATGGGAGATCGCATATCGACGAAACGGCTCAACATCGGCCAGACCCTCGCCAAGCGGATCCCGATGATCCAGCAGCTCGCCGGGGCCGACGACACGATCCTCGTCATGACTGCAGCGCCGCTCGTCTACGTGGTGAGTGATCGCCACAGCCCGGGGGGCCTCGATTTCGTCATGCCCGGAACGTTCCGCAGTGATGATGAGGAGATCGAATTTCTCGCGCGGCTCGAGGCATCGCCGCCCGCCGTCGTGGTCTGGCCCGAGCTGCACTTCGATCTCATCAAGAGCCGGGGCGTCGAGGCGACCGCGCCGCGCCTGCACCGGTGGATCAATGACCACTATCGACCGGCCAGCGGCAAGCGTTGGATTCAGCTCTGGATTCCAAAGGGGCCTCCAGCGAGTGGGGGGCCTCCAGCGAGTGGGGGGCCTCCAGCGAGCAATGGGCCTCCAGCGAGTGGAAAGCCCCCTGCGAGTAGAGGACGCCCCGGGGCCGGCGCGGGTGCGCGATGACGGAGGAAGTCGTTGACGGTTCGGGTTCGACGCCGCCCCCGCCGCGTCGCGTCTGGCTGTGGGCGACCCTGGCAGGACTGATCCCGATCCTGATCGTGACGGCCCTTCTTCATCTATATGCGGCCACGATCTGGCTCCCCGAGAAGCCCTGGGGCGATGAGGTCCACTATCTCCAGGTCGGGGTCGCAGAAGCGAGGCTGGGGGAGACCAGTCTGCTCCCCGGGACCTTTCGCTTCGGCAATCGCCCGCGTGTCATCACGCGCGTCTACGCCCGTTTCGCAGCGGAAGGTCTCCGTGGCGACGATCTCGTGCACGCGATCATCGTGTTCAACATCGCTGTGATGCTGGCACTCGCTGTCCTCGTCTACGCCCAGGCGTTTCTCCTGGGCATGCGCCCCGCGTCGGCCCTCGCCGCCGTGGGCGCCCTCGTCGCCTGTCCCTGGTATGCGTTTCACGTCCAGGCCCTCTGGCCCGAGATCCTGCACGCTTTCTTCTTCGCCGGGGCGACGGCCCTGCTGCTTCTGTACATACGTGAGCGCCGGACCTGGATTTTGATTCCGGCTGGACTCGTCATGGGCTGCGGCCTGATGGTCAAGCAGGCTCTCGTACCCTTCCTCCCTGTCCTCTTTCTCCAGCTGGGCTGGCTCAGCCTGGCGACATGGCCGCGCGGAGCGCGGCTTGGCCGGGAGCCGCTGCTGCGATCGGTTCTCCCGATCTTCGTGTTGATCGCCTCGATCTTCGTCGTCGTGGGCCCCCAGCTGGCCAGGAACGCGAGCGATGGTCACGGCCTGCATCTGGCGGCGAATCGCTGGTGGAACCTCGAGCTCGGCCTTACGATGCCGCCCTCCGACATGAAGCTCACGGGCTCCGAGCGCTGGGATCGGACGATCGGAGTCAACCTGCGCTACATCAACTCCGCGCGGAAGGAGGAGAAGCGCGAGAACTTTGCGCGTGCGAGGACCCTCGAAGCGCTGGCGGAGAATGGAATCGCCCGTACGGCCTGGTGGCAGCTCCAGAAGTTGTGGAGGGTCTTCGCCACCGACCCATCGGCTTTCGACGAATCTCTGGGCTTTCGCGAGCGCTGGGGGGAAGAGGCGCCGGCGGCGTTGCGGGCGCTGCAGATCCCGGCCCGCCTCTATTGGTACGTCTATATCGTGGTGGGCTTCGTCGGTCTCGCGACGACGTGGCGCAAGAGCCCGGGTTGGTTACTGCTGGCCTCCTTCGTCGTCGTCTACCTGGCGTCCCTCGCCGCCGTACCCTTGAAGGTGCGCTTCGCCATGCCCCTGGTGCCCGTCCTGGCGCTCTTTGTCGGGGCCGCTCTCGAGCGCATCATTTCGGCTGCGGAGCGCAGGGCTTCGCACGGTGATGCACGCGAGGGAGTCCCGAAGTGAGTGAGGCGCGAGTCAGGAGTGACCGATCAGGCGGTGCGGGATCCTTCTTGCCCGCCGCCGTCGTCTTCGCCGGCGTCGCGTTGCCCCCCGTTCTTCTGAGACTTCTTCTCCTGTTGGAGGAGCGCCTCTCACCTTCGCTCCTCGATCTGCGGGGTCTCGTCTCGGATTTCGCCGCCGCATTCCTGGTCTGCGGCCTGATGATCCTGATCGGCTCGCGTTGGCTCGCCGCCGCAGTCGCTCTTGCCGCGACGTTCTTCCACTACGTGGACTTCGAGACCGTGCGCGAGCTCGGCGCTCATCCGGCGCCATCCGATTTCAGCTACCTCACCGACTCGACCTTCATGCTGGGCTCCGGGAGCGCGGTATCGCACCCGTTGATTCTGGGGGCTCTCGGGGTCGCGGGAGCGCTCAGCGCCTTCTGGGGAACGCCGCGCTGTCGGCGGCGGTCAGGCGGCGGGATGTTCATGCTCTCGTGGGTATTGTTCGGGCTCCATGCCCTCTGGCCGGCCGGTACGAAGATCGAGAACTGGCGCCAGACCCACTTCGTTGCGTTCAGCGTGCGCGAATGGCTTCGGACGCCGATGAACGAGAAGATGGCGGAGGGGTACCGCGATCCTCCCCATGCGATGCTCGAGCGATGGCCCGGCCTGGCTGCCGACCTGCAGGGAAGTCCGATCGTGCCTCTCGGCGTTGCCGGGCGGAACGTGCTGGTCGTCGTGCTCGAATCGGTCTCGGGGATGTATCTCCCGAGCGTCGCTGCGCATCATCGACAGAACCCTCCCTATACGATGAAGCATCTCGACGCGATCTCGCGCGCCAACATCAGCTACACGGGCTTCATCAGCCACCAGCGCAAGACGAATCGCGGAATGTACGCGCTCCTCTGCGGCGAGCTGCCGAACCTTCTTCCCGGCACACCCAAGATGAGCGAGCACGCAGTTGCGGGCTGGCGTGAGTGTCTTCCCTCGGTGCTTCGGGACGCGGGCTACGAGACGGTCTTCCTCCAGGGCGCACCCCTCTCCTTCATGATGAAGGGCCCCTTCATGCGGCGCGCGGGCTTCGAACGAGTGGAGGGCGACGCCGACATCGACATGGCCCACCTGCGAACGATCTGGGGCGTCGATGATCGAACCCTGATGGAGGCGGCGCTGGACGAGCTGGACGAGCTTCGGGCGGCGGATCGTCCCTTCTTTCTCACGCTACTCACCGTGGGGACCCATCATCCCTATGTGGTCCCCGAAGACATCGCCCCGGGCGCGATCAACGATCACGACCGGGCGCTTCAGTATCTCGACAAGGCGGTGGGCGAGTTCGTCGCCGAGCTCGATCGGCGCGGCATCCTCGACGACACGCTGGTCCTGATAACGACCGACGAATCGGCGGGCCTCGAAGGCGCCCGGCGCCTCGCTTCACCCTACATGAAGCAGCTCTCCCAGAACTGGGGCTCGCTCATCGCCCTGGTGCCAGAGCGCTCGCGCAAGGTGATCCACGAGCCCTTCGCCCAGATCGACATCCCGCTCTCGATCCTCGACTACGTGGGCCTCGCCGAGCGAGGCGACCACTTCTTCGGGCGCAGCATCTTTCGCCGCTATTCGAGCGGACGCCATCTCTTCTTCGCCAATACGAACTTCGGCTTGATCGGCGCCGTCGATCCCTCCAATCGGGTCCTGGTCTGCAATCTCCGCGGCGAGATTCGTTGCAGCAAGAGTGGCGTCGAGACCACGCGTCTATTCGCCCCCCAGCGGCGCGAGCTCGAATGGCGGACCCCCGAGGACGACCTTCTGAAGGATGTGGCGCGGGCCAGCGTTGCCCCGCCCGGCCGCGCGAAAAACGTCCGCGTCTATCCTCTGCTCGAGAGATCGAGCGTCGAGATCGCGGGGAAGGGTGGGGTCATGGTTTACGGGGGGCAGTTCGTCGACCTCGCGGCCGACGAGTGGCTGGAGATCGAGCTCGATTTCGATGTGCAGGGCGAGCCGGGAGATTCGATCAACTTTCGCCATACGACCCTGCAGAACGCCAATTGGAGCATCGGGCGCGAGCCCGAGAACGCGAAGCCCTTCTTCGATCGCATCCTACAGCTCGAGGTCGGAGATCGACTCCGGCTCCACTACGCGGTTGCGAGCGAGAGCGCGATCAGCGGCGTCCAGAGCCGCGCATTCGCCTTCCTGAGGCAGGGAGATGCGGTCGAGCTTCACATCCGGCGGGCGCAGATGTCGGTTCACCGCGGCCCCGGCCGCCCCGTGGAGCTCCTCGAGGTGTACCGGGACGAGATCGGCTCTGCCGCCCCCTGAGCGGCAATCGCTGCACGGCGGGGCGGGTCCCTCAGTGCGACATGAAATCCGGCAGCGCTACGCCCTCGCGCCTCGCGTAATCGACCAGGTCCGAGAGACCGCCGCCGAAGTGCGCCGCATCGTAGCCACCGCCGCTCATCAGCTCGGCGAGGTGGGCGCTCTTGAGACCGAACTCGCAGTAGAGCACGTAGCGGTGGCGCTTGTCGAAGTGCGAGTAGGCCCGCAGGGCATTGTTGAAATCGAGATGCAGGGCCTCGGGGTAGTGCCAGGCGCGAAAAGCCGCGACCGAGCGCAGATCGATGATCGTCGCGCCGGGGGGGATCGTGCTCGTCTGCAGGTCGGGTCGCTCCATCGTCTCGAGATCGAGGGAGCGAAGGTCGACGACGCTGCGCTCCGTCACCGCCCGCTCGAGCAGGTCCGGATCCAGCCTGGCCTCCTCGGCGAGGACGCGTTCGAGCCGGGCGTTCGTGGCAGGCTTGCTCGGCACCATGGCGCAGTACTCGTCGACGTCCTTCGAGAGATCCTCGGTTCCGATCTCCCGGGCGACCCTGATGATCTCGTCCTTGTTGAATCCCACGAGTGGTCTCAGAATCGGGAGCGAGGTCGCGTTCGAGATCACCGCGAGGTTCTGGAGCGTCTGGGAGGAGACCTGCCCGACCGCTTCCCCGGTCACGAGTGCCACCGAATCGCGTTCACGGGCGATCGCCTCGCCGGCCCGCAGCATCAAGCGCTTCAAGACGATCTGCCAGTAGCGCGTCTCGCAATTCTCACGCAAATCGCGACTCACCTGATCGAAATCGATGCTGTGCAGGTGGGGTCTCAGACCATACGACCAGCGGTCCGAGATCTGCTTCATCACGCGCAGCACACCGAGCTGGTGGTCGCGACCGCCCAGGTTGCAGAATACGTAGTCGAGGGAGACCCCGCGTTTGAGTAGCTGCCAGGACGAGACCGCCGAGTCGAACCCACCGGAAACGAGTGAGACCGCCCGCCCCTCGGTGCCCAGCGGCAGTCCCCCATGGCCGCGGATCGTCTCCGGAAAGAAGTATGCCTCGTCGGGCATGATCTCGACGTGAACCGTGACCTCGGGATTCTCGAGATCGACCCCGGCGGCGCTCCGGTTCAGCGCCGCTCCGAGCTGCCGCGCGACCTCCTGGGAGCGAACGAGAGTGTGGTTGCGGTCCCCCACCCGACGCGCCCGCACCGCAAAACGCTTGCCCACGACGGCATCGCCGTAGAGCTCGACCCCCGCCGCGATGAGATCCTCCATCGTCTTCCAGGGGCGCGGCTCCACGATCGAGATCGACTGAACCCCGAAGCAATGGGCGAGCTGGCCGAGGTCGCCCGGACCGGAGGCCTCGACGAAGAGTCGGTTGTGGTCCCGGATGACGCGGCCCTCGATCTGCTGGGACTTGAGGGCGTCCTTCAGATTCTTCACGAGACGCTTCACGAAACGTCGCCGTGTGGCGGGGGCCTTGAGGGTGAGTTCGCCGCTGAACCGCACCAGGGCGAGCCTCGACCCGCCCGAACCGGGGCGTGGTCGTGCTGTTTTCGGCCGCTTGCCGGAGTTTTGAGGGGTCGAGGCTTCGTTCATGGATTCGGCTGTGCCCACAAGGCTACCGAACCGGCGGATGGGGCGCTGGGAGCCGGATGGGGAGACGTCGGGCCGAGCGCGGATCGGCTCCGCCATCTCACGGTCGCGGCCTCATCCTTCCCCCACGAGAAACCTGCCATGATCGGACTCGACGTGAGGCATGGCGCCATTCGCAACCCTCGTGCTCTCACTTCAATCGCGACCCTGATTCCGGATTCGATGGGCCGGTGACGAAAGTCACTCAATCCTGCGGGCGGATCACCGAGAAGTCGAGAAAACCCGCGAACGATCGCACTAAAGCTGCGAACAACTTGCGGGTTCCGGTTTGAGCGTCCATCATCTGCGTGCAAGCGAAATCCATCGAGTGGTTGGGCAGATAGCTTCGGGATGGCAGGCGACGCGGGCCGTAAAGGTCCGGAGAAAATGGTCCGTAGAGACCCGAGAGAACAAGAGAATAGAGGGTCGGGAAGGACCAGAAAGGTCGGAATACGAGTTCGATTCGACTTGCCGGGTTGGCAGAATCATTTGACTTTCGAGGAACCCATGAAGAAAAATAGCATCGCACTCACCACGACGCGCCTGGTGCCGGCTGGAACGCTGGTTTTGATGCTCGCACTCGCGGGCTGTAGCACGACCACCGAGAAATCCACGGATTCCACCGATTCGGGCGCGAACACCGGGAGTGAGTTCAGTCAAGGAGAGGGTCCGACCCGCGAGCCCGCCACCGGCTCCTCGAAGTCGGGCGAGTTCGGCACCGCGTACTTCGACTTCGATCGCTCGGAGATTCGCAGCGACATGCGCGATGTGCTCAAGAAGAACGCCACGACGCTCGGGGATACTTCGGGCGTCACGATCATCGGTGGTCACGCGGACGAGCGAGGCTCCGAGGAGTACAACCTGGCGCTGGGCGAGCGCCGCGCCGAGTCGGTGAAGCGTTATCTCGCCGCTCTGGGTGTTTCCTCCTCGTCGATGAAGGTCGTGAGCTACGGCGAGGCAAAGCCCGCGGTGGTGGGTCATGACGAGTCGGCCTGGCGCTGGAATCGCCGGGCGGACTTCGTTCCCCAGTAGCCTCCCGCTCCTCCTCCTCACTCACGTCTTGCCCTTAGGGGAGGGAGACGCGAGGCGAGAGGGGGCCAAGGTAGAGAGATAGACATCGCGTCACCCGACGCGATCCAGCTCGAGACGGCAGTGCGCCCGGATGGACGCGCTGCCGTCCTGCGTTCAGGGGCTCCTTCCGGGTCGATTCAGCGTCGTTGACGCTCGAGCGGCTGGGGTGATACCGTCGCTGGACCCGATCCGCACGAGAAGCTCTTCGCGGATCCGGCAGAGTGCGTCCACGTTACATCGGATCGGCCAACGGGCCGAACGGCCAGCACCGAACCAGCACCGAACCATCGACGCGTCGAGACGGATGCCTCGATACTGTCGATACCAAAGGAGCCCCCAATGCCCGTACACGGCGGAAAACTCGCAGCCAAGGCCCTCAAGGAAGCGG
>CBDUYG010000020.1:0-16921 GCA_965371385.1 uncultured Myxococcales bacterium
CGCGAGTCGCCGGGCCCGAGATGGGCGGGGTCGTGAGCTTCATCGGCCGTGTGCGCAACCACGCTCGCGGCCGTTCGATCCGTTATCTCGAATACGAGGCCTACCCGGAGATGGCCGAGCGCGAGATGGAGAAGATTGCCGCCGAGGCTGCTCAGCGCTGGCCCGGGACCCGGGTCGCGGTCGCCCACCGGGTGGGCCATCTCGAGATCGGCGATGCCGCGGTCGTGATCGTGGCAGCGTCGCCGCATCGGGGCGAGGCGTTCCAGGCCTGCGAGTTCGCGATCGACACGCTCAAGGTCAGCGTGCCCATCTGGAAGAAGGAAATGGCGAGCGACGGCGAGTATTGGGTGGACGATCACGCATGAGTCACGAAGTCGACGTAGATGGGAAGGACCGCAAGCAGTCCCATGATCAGCGCGAGAAGGGCCCTGGCGATCATGAAAAGGGCCCCAGCGATGATGTGAAGGTCCCGGGCGACCAGGACAAGACTCGAGATCATCGGCACCCTCACGCAGCGAGCAGCGACGGCGCCACGAAGCCCTCGTCTCCCCATCATCATCATCGCCGGGCGGCCCACGAGAGAGTCGAGGTCGCCATCGTCACGGTCAGCGATACCCGCACCCTGGAGACCGATACCGGCGGTGCCCTGGTGGAAGAGCTCCTGACGGGCGCGGGGCAGGGGGTCGCGAGCCGCGAGATCGTGAAGGACGATCCCGCTGCGATCGCGCAGGCCCTGGCCCAGGCCCTCGAGCGGGAGGAAGCTCGAGCCATCATCCTCACCGGCGGGACCGGCGTCGCTCCCCGGGATGTGACGCCGGAGAGTGTCGAGCCCCTGCTCGAGCGCGTGATTCCCGGCTTCGGCGAGCTCTTCCGGATGCTTTCGTACGAGGAGATCGGCTCGGCTGCACTGCTCTCACGCGCCCTGGCGGGACTGGTGCGGGGGCGGGTCATCTTCGTGATTCCCGGCTCGCGGGGAGCCGTTCGCCTCGCGATGGAGAAGCTCATCCTGCCCGAGCTGGGGCATCTCGTCGCAGAGGCCGTCAAGACTCGCTGACACATGGCCGATGAGCCCACGGTGCAATTCATGCGGCTTTACTGCAGCTTCTCGACTCATCTGGCGACCCTGCTGATATTGCTGCTGCCGGGTCTGGACGGTCCGAGGCCGGCCCGGGCAGAGAGCTACATCTGGGTCGATGACTCGGGGATGACCCATCTGACCGACGACCCCGAGGGCGTTCCCCAGAACCGGCGGGGCAGCCCCCGCGACGACGTCGACTCCCTGCGCGCGCTCTGGCAGGACGGACTCTGGGGGCCGACCTCGGTGACTCCGATGGGCGCCTCGGGAACCGAAGCGGATCGCGTCCAGAGGCTGCTGCGCGGCGCCGTCGATGACCTGCGCCGGGGAGAGAACGCCCGGGCGGCGGCAACCCTGCGCAGCGTGATCCGGATCGCTCCCCGGCGCGCCGAAACCTACTACTACCTCGCGCTCATCGACCGTCAGCGCGGGCGTTACGACAGCGCCGAAGACCGTCTGCGCCGCTTTCTCGAGCTCGCAGGGGATCATCTGAATCGTTGGCGCGACTCGGCTCAGCGGCGCCTCGACGGACTCGAAGACGAGCGTCGCCTGGCCGATACGAAAATCGATCGCGGGGATCTGCGGCTGCTGCAGATTTCGAGCGAGAACTTCCGTCTCGAGCTCGATTCCGAGCTCAGTGAGGTGGATCCGGGTTACGCCGCCACCGTGATGGGCTACCTCGATGAGGCCCGGGATGGCGTTTCGGCTCAGATCGGGGTGACGCCGCTCGAGCCCCTGGGCGTGGTGCTCTACGGCAAGGCCGCCTACCTCCAGGCCCATCGGCACCGCTTCTCGTTCCAGACCGTCGGCTTCTTCGACGGGCGCATCCACGTGACCTCACCGGCGCATCCTTCGGGAGCCCTGCGCTCGCTCCTCTTCCACGAATACACCCATGCGGTGTTCCGCGAGCAGACGGGCGGCGACCGGCCCTACTGGCTCAACGAGGGACTGGCGGAGCGCATGGAGCGTGAGTCTCGCAGGCTCGATGCCTCGACTCGCAGCGAGCGCGCTTCCCTGCGCACGCGAATCGCAGCGGGGCTCTGGATTCCCCTGCGGCGCCTGGCGCCCAGCTTCTCCGGGCTCAGCGACAACGACGCCCGAGCCGCCTACCTGCAATCGGTGGTCGCGGCGGCCTGGATCGAGGATCACACGACTCGGGAGCAGCGCGCCCGGATCCTGGAGCGCATCGGATCCGGCTTCTCGGCCGATCAGGCGCTGCACGAAGCCCTCGGGCTGGACACGGAGAGCCTCGATGCTGCGGTGCAGGCCTCGATCCTGGCCGAGTTCCCCGAGCTGGGATCGTGAGCGCGCTGATCTGTTCGTAGAACGGGGAGCGACGAGACGGGGCCGCTATTGGCCCTCTTCGTCCGCCCGGCGGCAGCCCTCGAGCAGGAGCTCGGTGACGGTGCATGCGATGGTGGGCTCGCGGGTCACCGGTTGGGGGTCGAAGCGAAAGCTTCCCGAATCGGCGTTCACGACCGAGAGGGCGGCATCGAATCCCACCAACTTCTGGGTCTCGGCGTGGATCGGTTGGCCATCACGGAACCAGATATTGCACTCCTCGCCGGCGGCATCGAGCGCGAGGATTCCCGACTTGCCGCCCATCTCGAGCATTTGCATGAGCGCGAAGGGCGGGATCTGCGCAAGATCGCCGGAGAAGGCTTCGCGCAGGGGAAGGCGCTCGGCGATGATCGTCCGGTCTGCGTCCGGCGCTTCTCCCATACCCGGCAGGCCCGTAGACTCGATCTGACAGAAGGTGATCGTGCACGAGCCGATCTCGATGCGGTCGCCCGGTGAGAGCGGCTCGCTGCCCGAGATCTCCCGGCCGTTCAGGAAGGTACCGTTGGTGCTGCCGAGGTCGCGTACCACGAAGGCCCCGTCCTCGAAGCGCACCTCGGTGTGGCGGCGCGAGATGTCCTCCTGCCGGATCGCCAGGTCGCAGATGCTCTGGCGTCCGATGATCGCGGCGCGCTCGGTGGAGAGCTTGACCGGGGCCATGGGCGGGCAGAAGAGCAGGGCGCTGTGATCGCTTTGCATGCCTCTTCAGTCGGCAATGAGTGGTCGGAGCTTGAACCTCCGCAGTCGAAATCGGGCGATCCGATCCCACGTCACCGGCGCGTGTCGGGAGGCCGGCAATTTCGAGCGCCGACGACGGGTCTTCTCGTCGCGTGAGGCTGGAAGATTCCTACCTGGCCGGAGTCGCAGGGGGACCGAGATCGAGCTTCACCCGATCACCGACTCGCCATCCCACCGCCGAGGCGAAGCCCGCCGGCACCTCAAGGACGCTGTCGGCGACCTCCCGGGGGCGAGCTGATTCCCCCGGTCCGTCCGGGGAGTGCTTCACCCGGTGGCTGATGTCGATGATGCGATTCTCGCGAATCCAGACGATGTCGAGATCGAAGCGCATCCCCTTCATCCAGAACCCGTAGAAGTGCGCCTCGTCGTAGAGAAAGAGCATGCCGCGACCCCAGTCGAGGGAGTCGCGGTAGCCGAGACCGCGCGCCTGTTCTGCCGGCGTGCGAGCGATCTCGAGGGACACCTTCTGCTCGCGTATCGTGGCGGTCGGCATGGTTTCTGGGGGGGGCTCCGCTTCGCAGCCCGAGCTGCCGGCGAGCAGGCAGCCAAGGCTGATGAGGCTGACGCGCAGCGGTCGGGCCACCCCTTGCTTCGGGATCGGCCGCCGGGGCGATCGCCGCCGCGCGCCGCTTCGGGTTCTGCGAGGGGAGAGTGCGGCGAAGGGAAGGGCGGAGCTCACTCCACTCCTTCGGGCGTGTAGAGCTCGAAGTCGACGAGCCTCTCCTTCATGAACTCGCGCAGCCGCTTGATCATGCGAGCCTCGAGCTGACGCACGCGTTCGCGGGAAACGCCGAACTCCTCGCCCAACTCGGCCAGGGTGCGGGGCTCGTCGGCGAGGATCCGCTCGCTCAAGATGCGCAGGTCGCGTTCGCCCAGCTGCTCGGAGAAGTCATCGATCGCGGCCCGAAAGACCCGATGCATTTCGAGCTGCCCGACCTGGGTCTCCGCGCTCTCGCCGCCGCCGGCCATCATGTCTCCATAGCTGGCACCGCCGGAATCATCTCGTGAGAGGGGGGCGCTCATGGAGATGTCCGGCCTGGCAAGGCGGGCCTCCATGTCGACTACTTCGCTCTCGGGGACCTCGAGCCGCTCGGCCAGCAGCATCGGGGTGACCTCGTAGCCCTGGCGCTCGAGCTCGCGCTTTTCCTTGTTGAGGCGGAAGAAGAGCTTGCGCGACGCGCGCGTGGTTCCCATCCGGACGCTTCGCATATTGTCGAGGATGTACTTGAGGATGTAGGCGCGGATCCAATACACCGCGTAGGAGGAGACCTTCACGCCCTGATAGGGGTCGTAGCGCTGCACTGCCTCCATCAGACCGACGTTGCCCTCCTGGATCAGGTCGAGGGTGTTGGTCCAGGCGCGCCGGTATTCCATCGCGATCTTCACGACCAGGCGCAGATTCGAGAGGACGATCTGGCGTGCCGCTTCGACGTCGCCATCTTCCACCCAGCGCACCGCGAGCTCGTGCTCTTCCTCGCGGCTGATCGGAGCGTGGTGTCGCAGCTCGGCCATGTAGCGCGTGAGGGCAGAAACCGGCTCGAGACTTCTGGAGGAGCGGATGGGAGCGGCCTTCTTGGCGGCTCGGGAGTTGGCTCGGGTGGCGGCATTGGTGTTCCTGACCGGGGAGTCGGGCTCGAGCGCCTCAGGCAGGGCGCCGGAGCTGGCCTCTCCTGGTGAGATGTCGATGATGTCCTGGCTATCCGCGTCGTCGCTCACCGTGACTCCGATGCTCCTGGGATGCTCCTGGGATGCTCCTGATGAGGAGCTACGACCTCGCCGATCCGGCCGCACGAGCGGCTCAGAAGGGCGATTCAGCATAGCAGAGCGCCGAAGAGCTCCGGCGGAGCGCAAAGAAGCGGATCCGGCTGAAGCCGAACCCGCTCTCTACGACCCACCATGACTGTCTACGACTCTCTCGGGAGACCCGCGCCCGCGCTGCAGTGGCCGAGTCCTTCCCTCGTTCCTACTCCTCGAGGCTGCGGATGTACGCGACCAGATTGCCGAGGTCGGCATCCGAGAGTGCGGGCCACGGGGCCATGAGGGGTGAACCGCCGTAGGCGGCGGCGCCGTTCTTGATCACGGCCTTGATGTCTGCGTTCGAGCCCGTACTGCCGTCCTTGTCCGTATCGAAGTTGAACGCGCCCTTCGAGAGGTCACGGGGCTTCGGGTTGAGGGCCGCGGCGACCGGGCCGTCTCCCTTGCCGCCGGGGCCGTGGCAGGACATGCAGTTGGTCATGAAGAGGGTCTTGCCCGCCGCGACATCTTCGTCTGCGAGGGCGGCTGCGGGAACGCTCAGTGCCACGATGGCGCTGAGGATGGTCGTCCTGACGATCTTGGCTTGCATTTCTTCTCTGCTCCTTGGTTGGGACGGAGTCCCTTGGGGTTCGGCCCGACTGGTCATCTCGGGATCTTGATCGATCTGCGGCCGTTCCCGCGCGTTGTGAATCTGTGACGGATGGTCGTGCGTACCTATTCGACGCCGAGCGAGAAAAGTCTTCGGGCCACATCGTCCCGATGCGTCCCGCTACGCCGACTCCGCCCCAATTGCTCTACGTCCGTTTCTCGCTCCACCCTCGAACGGGCTGAATCGTCTACCCGGGTGGATTTCGACGGCAAAAGGGTAGGCGCAGCTCGCCCCAGCGTCAAACCGGCTCATCCGGCGGACACTTTTCCGAGGTATTCGAGCAACATGCGGACACCGACGCCGGTCGCGCCACGGGGCTGGGTTGGGCCGGTTTTGCTGGTCCAGCCCGTTCCCGCGATATCGAGGTGGACCCATGGCGTCTCGCCGACGAAGTTGGAGAGGAAGGCTCCGGCCGTGGACGTGCCGGCCTCGCGGCCCGCCACGTTCTGGAGGTCGGCGATCGAGCTCCGCATGGCCTTCTTGTGACCATCGAAGATGGGCAGAGGCCAGGCACACTCGCCGCTTCGTTCGCCCGCTTGACGAATCTCTTCGATGAGATCGTCGTCTGTACCCATCAGTCCGGTCGCCCAACGCCCGAGGGCGATGACACACGCGCCGGTGAGGGTCGCGAGGTCGATCATCGCGATCGGATCGTAGGTTTCCACCGCGTACGAGAGAGCATCGGCCAACACGATGCGTCCTTCGGCGTCGGTGTTGAGGACCTCGATCGTCTTGCCCGAGTGAGAGCGAACGATGTCACTCGGGCGATAGGCGTTGGCGCCGGGCATGTTCTCCGCAGCGGCAATGATCCCCACGATGCGATGGGGGATCTTCAGCAGACCGACCGCTCGCATCGCCCCCACCACCGCGGCTGCGCCGCTCATGTCGTGCTTCATCTCGTGCATGTTGGCCGAAGGCTTGATCGAGATCCCGCCGGAGTCGAAGGTGATGCCCTTTCCGATCAGACAGATGCTGGGGCGCTTGCGGCGTTGGGCCGCGCTGCCCTTCATCGGCGGGTTGTGGTCCATGACGATGAGCCGGGGGGGATTGGCGCTCCCCTGTCCCACGGCGAGGATCCCTCCCATCTTGCGTCGGCGCAGCTCCGGGACCTCCATCACGCGCGTGCGCAGCCCGGCCTCCCGGCCGACCCGCACGGCTACTCGGGCCATTGCGACCGGCGGCATCGCGTTGGCGGGCTCGTTCGAGAGATCGCGTGCGATGTTCTGGCTCTCTGCGAGGATGACGCCGCGCGCCGCCGCGCGCCTTGCCTTCGTGGCGTTCGCGAGCTTCTCGAAGAGCAACGCGAGGGAGGCGTTGGGCCGGTCGTTCTTCTTCGTCTCCTGATAACGATCGAAGCGATAGCCGCCCAGCACGGCCCCCTCGGCGAGCGCCTGGCACAGGGCATCGCTGGGGACCTTGCGCGTCACCGGGGCCACGAGCGCGAGCTTTCGAGCCTTCTTTGCAGCGGCGCGCTGGACGCAGCGGCCGGCGAGTTCACGCAGGGTCTCGGCACTGCACTTCTCCTCCGCGCCGAGCCCCAGGATCAGGACGCGCTTCGCCTTGCAGCCGGCCCCGGGATAGACGATCTGGGATTCGCCCGCGGAGCCCCGAAAGTCTCCCTGCGCCACGACGTCGGAGATGCAGCCGCCCAGGGCCTTGTCGAGGGCTGCCACCCGGCGGGGCAGGCGGTGCTTCTTCGCGTCCATCTCGAAGACGGGAATGGCCAACAGATCCACGCTGATAGCGCTCGGCGACGAGGTCTTTACAGAGACTTGCATCGGTGCTCCTTTCGGCGCTCGGCGATCGAGCGGGGATCACAATCCAAATTGCTTGAATCGATCGGGGCGGTTCTATAGAATTCGGCCTTCTGCGGCGCCAGCGGGGCTTCCAGCGAGATCCGGCGTGATCCGGTGCAAGGGGCCCTGATTGGATCTTCCAATCTTTCATCCGCCGCCGGTCTGGATCGACACTCGAGTCTCGGGGGGGGACTTCAGGTGAGCTTCGACGTCTTCGGCTTGATGCTGCAGGCGAGCCTGATCGTCAAGCTCGTTCTTCTCATCCTGTTTTTGTTCTCCCTGATTTCGTGGGCGATCATCGTAACGAAATGGCGGGAGCTGCGCGGGGCCTCCGAGGATAGCGAGGCATTCCTCGAGGTCTATCACGAAGAGCCCTTCAACGCGGCCTACGACGCCGCCAAGGACTTCGACCGCAGTCCGCTCGCGCTGGTCTTCCTGGCGACCTGTGACGAGATGGCGCGGCTGGTGAAGCAGGCGAATCGATCATCGATCCACGAGCTCGATGCCTCCGGCATGCGACTCGTGGGCAAGTATCTCAGCTGGGTTTCGGGACGGGAGGCGCAGGATCTCGAGCGCGGGCTCTCGTTCCTCGCGACCACCGGTAGCTCAGCCGTGTACATCGGGCTTTTCGGCACCGTGATCGGCATCATCCAGGCGTTCCAGGGAATCGCGCGCTCCGGCAATGCGAGCCTTGCGGTGGTGGCGCCCGGCATCGCCGAAGCGCTGATCGCGACGGCGGTCGGGTTGGTGGCGGCGATCCCCGCCACCATCTTCTACAACCACTACTCGGCCAAGGTCGATGCCATCGTCGCCTCGATGCGACGGTTCGACGCCGAGCTGCGGGATGATCTCGATCATCTCGTGCAGCCCCTGCAGGCGCGGCCATCGCAGGACCCGCCGGGAAGCGGGCCGGCGAGCACCTAGCCATGCCTGAGTTCGAGGATCAGCCGATTCGACGGCGCGCCAATGCGGAGATCAACATCACGCCCTTCGTCGATGTGATGCTCGTCCTGCTCATCATCTTCATGGTCGCCGCACCCATGATGCAGCAGGGAATCGACGTCGATCTGCCCGAGACCACCACCCAACCCCTCCGGGTAAGGGACAATCCCTTGATCCTGACGGTGAAGTCCGATGGAAAGTACTTTTTGGGGCGCAGCGAGATCCCAGAGGCGGATCTGGTGTCCAAGTTGGAGGCGATCTTCGAGGCGCGCGGGACGAAGGAGATCTATCTGCGTGCCGACAAGACCTCTCCCTACGGGACGGTCGTGAAGGCCATGGCCGCCGCTCGCCAGGCGGGATCGGATCGCATGGGGATCGTGACCGAGGCCGAGTGACCGGGCCCGACCGGAATCGCACCGTATCCCAGGAGAGTTCGCGCCCACCGCATCCGAAAGCCGGCCGGGAAGGCGCTGCTACAGACGGAACAGAGCGAGATGACCCTATTGTCGGCAAGCTGGATCGACGATCATGCCGCGGTCCAGCGCAGCAGCTTCACGCGTGCGCTGACCCTCTCGCTGGCGGGCCACATCGTGCTCTTCCTGGTCGTCTCCTTCGCCCCGAAGCCCGGCCCCATGCCTCTGCCTCGGGTGATCTCGGTTCAATTGGTGCAGATGGCACCTGCGGCGCAGGCGCAGGCGGAGACGGGGACGGCACTCACGAAGGCCCGTCCGGTGGCAAAGTCGGCTCCGAAGCCACCCGCGCCGGCTCCCACGCCCAGGAAGGTCGTGCTCCCGACGCAGGCGAGAGCCGTCCCGAAGAAGGTGCGCCAGGTCAAGCGGCGCCCGAAGCCGGAGGAGTTGGGCTACTCGGACGCCCTGGCGGCGCTTCGCGCCGATCTGGGAGAGGACGAGAGCCCGGCCCCCGAGTCCCACGCCCGGGTCGAGACGGCCGAAGATTCCCCGCCCCAGACCGTACAATCCGGACACCAGGTGAGCCCCGAGATCGCCGCCTGGATGACGGCAACTCGAAGCCACCTGCGGCGAGCGTGGCCTGTGCCGTCGGAGTACCTCAATCGCTCCCTGATGACGGAGGTGCGGGTGAATCTGAGCCCCGACGGCACGGTGCTGGGCACGCCCCGCGTCGTACGCTCGTCCGGGGATCCCTACTGGGACGACAATACGATTCGGGCGCTCGTGCGAGCGAGCCCCCTGCCGCGACCACCAGAGGCGGGAGAATGGCCTTTCATCTTCACGCCCCGGTGAGGTATTGGCGGCAGGGGTGACCGGGGAAGATGCGATGCGGGGAGAAGTGATGCGGGAAGCGATGATGGAGAAAAGATGACGGAGAAGAGGATGAACCTCGAGCCAGGGCAGAGGACGCTGAGGGAGGTCGCGGGAATCATGAGAGGTCGGATCGCTTGCTGAATTCCAAGAGCCTTCAATGGATGGCGTGGGGAGTACTCGCGCTGCTTCTGGTCGACGTGAGGGCGGGAGCCGATGACCGCCCGGCGATCGAGATCACGCCGGGCCGGGCGCGCGCGTTCCGAGTCGCCGTCCAGCGTTTCGTCGACAAGGCGCAGCCGCCGAGCGAGACCCGGGCCGACGACCTTCGCAAGTTGATCGGCGAAGCGCTCGAGTTCAGCGGCGTCCTGTTGCCCCTCGATCCCGCCGCCTACCTCGGCCCCCAACAGAGCGGCCCGCTCTCCAATCGCGGCCGCAGCGATTGCGGAGATTGGACCCAGGTGGGAGCCGATGCCCTCGTGGAGGGAGAGATCCGGTCCGGCGAAGGAAGCCTCATCATCGAGATCGCGGTCTGGGATACCGCGCGCTGCATACTCGTGCTCGGCAAATCCATGCGACGGGTCCGCTCCGAGGCGCCGCGCCTGGCTCGGGCGGTGGCGGATCAGATCGTCGCGGGGTTCACCGGCACTCCGGGCTCGGCCGCCACCGAGATCGCCTTCATCACCGACCGCAGCGGGCAGCGAGAGGTGTTCGTCATGGACGCGGACGGTCAGCATTCGCGCGCCGCCACCCACAGCAATTCGCTGAAATCGTTCCCCAACTGGCTGCCCTCGGGCGAGGCCATTCTCTACACGTCGTATACGAAAGAGGGGCATCCAGGGCTTTTCATGACCTCTCGCGGCCGGGCCCAGGCCGGTGAGCTGTTCCGGACCCTGCTTCCCGGCTCGCCCAAGTACCGTGGTGTGTTCGATCCGACCGGGTCCTCGCTCGCCATGGTGGCCAGTGCCGAGGGATCGAGCGACATCTACACTGTGGATCGCGACGGACGCCGGCTGCGGCGCCTGACCAACAACCGTGCAATCGAAGTCGGGCCGACCTGGTCGCCCGATGGAGAGTGGATTGCCTTCGTCTCCGACCGCTCGGGATCGCCCCAGATCTACATCATGGACAAGAAGGGAAAGAAGCTGCGCCGGCTCACCTTCCAGGGGGGATACAATACCTCGCCCGCGTGGTCGCCTGACGGTCGCTGGATCGCTTATGAGAGTCGGGTAGGCGGTCAGTTCGACATCTGGCTGGTGGATCCCTCGGGCGAGGTGCAAGTGCCCCTGATCACCCACCATCGCAGCGACGAATCGCCGAGCTGGTCGCCGGACGGCCGCAAGCTCGCTTTCAGCTCGACCCGGCGTGGCCGAGCGGATATCTATGTCGTGGATGTGAACGGCGAGCAGCTGGCGCGTCTGACGAAGAACGCGGGGGAAAACCTCAGCCCGGCGTGGGGCCCTTTTCCGCGCTGATCGGGTGCCGGCCAGAAGGAGGTTCGGGCGATTGGTCGAAGGGAACGCTGGCGGTTGGGAAATGCAGGCTAGAATCCCGCCCGCCCGAATCGGCTGGGATGGAGATGTGCGGCTGAAATCTTCGTGGGGGTCGTCGTCCGAAGAGTGGCTGGGGTATGGATCGGGTGGCTGCGGACGAGTCGCCGATCGAGCGAGACGGGGGGCTTGCGATGTGGAACGTGCGGAGGGCGTGGGCCGTGAGGGCCGGACGGGATGGGAGTCGATCGATGGCGCAGCCGGGGCCGGCCGAGCGTGGTAACCACGCTCGACTCGCGAGTCTGGGGGTGGCGATCCTCCTGGCGGCTGCGCAGCCGGGATGCACCACGGTGGCGGAGCATCGCAAGCTCGAAGAGCGGGTGATCGACATGGACCGGGCGATGCGCCGCACCGGGCTGAGAGAGCAGGTCGCGGACTACGTGGCCGAGATCGACTCACTTCGCGATGAGATCAGGGCCCTCGAGGGACGGATGGAAGTCGCCGAACAGATGGCATCGGAGGCCCGGCTGGATGCGCGCAAGGCGCGCAGCGAGCTGGCACAGGTGCGGGTGCAGTGGCAGGGCGGAGACGGATCACCGCCCGGAACCGTCGCTCCGGGCTCCATACCCGACGATCTCTCCAGCGGGGGGCCGGGCGGCGATCGGGCTCCGGCAGCGGATTCGACCGAACTCTCCGAGGAAATCCGGGCCTATAGAGCGGCTCATGCGGCGTGGCGAGAGAACGAGACGGCCGTTTGTATTGACCGGTTCCGCAAGTTTCTGCAAACTTATCCGGCTTCGCCCTACGCTGACGACGCAGCCTACTGGATGGCTGATTGTCATTACAAGCAGGCGGACTACAAGAACGCGGTACTTCGATTCGATGATGTCGTTCGAAACTACCCGACAGGAAACAAGGCACCCGATGCCCTCTACCGGCAGGGTGAATCACTTTTGAAGTTGGGGCCCGGCTTTCGAGAGGCCGCGAAGCGGGCTTTCGAGCGGGTCATCAAGGAGTATCCGGACTCGGCCCGGGCCCTGGAGGCGAGGCGACAGCTCGAAGCCAGTAGTGCGGGGTGAATACTTCCCGCCCGATCGCTTCATTGATTGGGTGGATCCGTCGATGGGGTTGATGTCGTCGATGGAGTGGATGGGTTCGATGGAGTCGATGTAGTTGATAGCAGTTGATGGGTTCGATGCAGTTGATGGGTTCGATGGAAACGTGGACCGACTGGAAGCCTAAAGAGCCGGCGACGCTCGAGCCAGGAACGCACGAGTGACAGCCAGAGAAAGGTAGAACGTTGAAGAAACGCGACATGCAGAAGTTTCGGAAGATCCTGACCGAGCAGCGGGACGAGCTGCTGGCCAATGCGCGCAGAACCCTCTCGGGCGAGATTCATCTCGATCCCGACGATTTCCCGGACGAGATCGACACCGCGTCCTCCGAAATGAATCTTGCTTTTCAAGGTCGACTGCGCGAGCGGGAGCGAGGGCTCATCACCAAGATCGGTGAAGCCCTCGAGAAGATCGAGCGCGGAGTCTTCGGCGAGTGTGTCAGCTGCGGCGAGGACATCGGGGTAAAGCGCATGCAGGCGCGTCCGATGGCCCAGCTCTGCATCGACTGCAAGGCCGAGCAGGAGCAGCAGGAGCGGCGCAACGCCTGAGTCTCGCCAGGGCTACGGTGCGCACGAGACACGGCTCTTCACTCTGCACGGTGCGCCGCCATTGCGGGTTCTGGCTCGAACCCGGCCGGAGCCCATCCAACGATGACCCATCACTCGCCGCCCATCATCCTCGGGATCGAGAGCTCGTGCGATGAGATGGCTGCCGCCATCATCGGCGCAGACCTCGAAGTCCTGGCCAGCGTCGTGCACGGCCAGGACGAGGTCCACCAGCCCTATGGCGGCGTGGTTCCCGAGCTTGCCTCTCGCGATCACGTTCGTGTCGTCTCCGAGGTTGTGCAGCTCGTCCTCGACCGGTCCCGCCTCGCAGTGAGCGATCTCACGGGTGTCGCCGTGACGGCTGGGCCCGGACTGGTGGGCTCGCTCCTGGTCGGACTCTCCTTCGGCAAGGCGCTGGCCTATCGGCTCGGCATTCCGGTCGTCGGCGTTCACCATCTGCTCGGGCATCTGGCCGCCGCCGAGCTCGCTGCCCCCGACCTCGAGCCCCCCTACATCGGGCTCGTGGTCTCGGGAGGGCATACGGCCCTCTACCGCATAGAGGACCCCGTCTCTCCCAGGCTCCTCGGTGAGACCCGTGACGATGCGGCGGGGGAAGCCTTCGACAAGGTCGCGAAGCTGCTCGGGCTGGGTTATCCGGGGGGGCCTGCCGTGTCCGAGGCCGCCCGCACGGGTGATCCCGAGGCGATCGACTTTCCCCGCCCGATGCTGAGGCAGCCCGGGCTCGCGTTCTCCTACAGCGGCCTCAAGACGGCGGTCGCCATCGAGATCGAGGAGCGTGGCGGGATCGAAGCTCTCGGCGAAGTCGATGTGGCCGACATCGCGGCCTCCTTCGAGGCGGCCGCGGTCGACATCCTGGTTCTGAAGGCCCGGCGAGCTCTGCGTTCCGAGGGGATCGATCGGCTCACGGTCGTGGGCGGCGTGGCTGCCAATCGGCGGCTGCGGGCGGGGATGGCCGCGTTGGCGGAGAAGGAGAGGGTTCGCGTCGTCTTTCCTCCGCTGGATCTGTGTACGGATAACGCCGTCATGATCGCAGCGGCCGGCGCTCGGCTGCTCGCCCGCGGCGAGTCCGATGCCCTCGACCTCAACGCGTTCTCCCGGGTCCCCGTCGGCGAGTCGCCCTGGCGCAGCGAGTTGCCCGCCGATCCTCCCGAGGCCACCCGCGGATCGATCCCGTGAATCCGACCGAGTTGCGCGGAATTCTGGACCGCCGCGGTCTGCACCTGCGCAAGAACCTGGGGCAGAATTTCCTGATCGATGAAATGCAGGCCGCACGCCTGGTCGAAGTCGCCGGGGTAGAGCCGGAAGATCGGATCATCGAGGTGGGAAGCGGGCTGGGATGCCTCACCCGGGCCCTGGCCGACCGGGCCGACCGGGTGATCAGTGTCGAGATCGACTCCGGGCTGGTGCTCGCTCTGCGCGAGGAGTCACTGCTGCCCGACAACGTCGAGTTGATCCACGACGATGCGCTGCGTATCGATCTCGAAGCTCGGATCGCCGAGCTGGAGTCCGGGTTGAAAGGTCGGGTTCGTTTCGTCGCGAATCTTCCCTACTCGGTCGCCACGCCGATGCTTCGGCGTCTACTCGATCTCCGGCATCGCCTGGCGGACTGGTCGGTGATGCTTCAGCGCGAGGTCGGTGAGCGGCTCTTCGCCGAGGTGGGATGCCGGGACTACGGCTCATTCGCCGTGCTCCATCATCTGTGCGCCGAGCTCCGGGCCAGCAAGGTGCTCAGCGCCCGCTGCTTCTTTCCGGTTCCGGCCGTAGACTCCCTCTTCGTACGCATCGGTGCGCGCTCCGATACACCGCTGATGGACTCCGAGCTGAGCGCCCTGGAGCGTGTCGCTCGAGCGGCCTTCGGCAAGCGTCGCAAGACGATCTCGAACTCGCTTCGCGGCGGCGGCTTCCCGGCCGACCGCGTCGCGGCGGCCCTCGCCGAGGCCAAGATCGATCCCGGGGATCGATCGGAAAAGGTCGAGCCCGAGCGGCTTCTCGATCTCGCCCGGGCACTGACGCGAAAGGAGTGAGAGTGGACGATGTAGAGCTCCTCGAAGCGTTGCTGGAGCTGGCGGGAGAGTTCGGGCTCGACGTGCGCCTCATTCAGCCGGCCGGATCCGGTGAATCGGAGTTTCCCGTAAGTAGCGGAGTTTGCAGCGTCCGAGGGCAGCTCCGGGTTCTACTCTCACGCGAGGACCCGATCGATGTGCAGAATCGTGTAATCGCGCAAGCCCTCAATTCCAAAGCGAAAAACGACCTCGAGTCGCGATTCCTCCCGCCGGCGGTGCGCGGGGCATTGGACAACTCTGGCTACGGAGAAGACCCGGGTTGACCCACTTTCCGGTTATGCCTTATCTTCTAGCTGCTCGAGGGGAACCGCAGGTCGCGGACTCCATCGGGCCATTGGTGGACCCAGCTACTCCGCGTTGACTGTCGGGAAATCCGAGGCGGTCATACACGGAGTGGGGTCGGGACGGGAATCGGATCGATGATCCATCCCAGAACCCGGCGTAGACGAAGCCAAGCAAGACCCGAACTTTGACTTCTTTGCAAGAAGACCTGCAAAAAGGATCAAGAACCAGCCGGGCGTAACGCACCCGGAACCGAGAGAACGACGACGCCTTAGAATCGCCCGTTTGCGACACACCTCTCCGGAAGCTGCTGCTGGCAAGTGCAAAGTCAGAGTCAGAGTCAGAGTCAGAGCCCGAGAAGAACACGCCGAGATGAACGAGTCGAAAGTGTGTGAGTGTGTGTGAGAGTGTGACGCAAGCTGCTTGGATCCAACGACCGAGACGGGGGTGAGAATGAGGGGGGATCGAGTCGATCGAGTCGGCGCGCTTCGAAGCTTCACGCCAGCCACGAATGCGATGAAGTGAGAAGGGGCCGAAGTCAAGTCGATCGTAGATCGTGCCTCCTGAATCCTGCGCCTCCGGACTGACGAAGCAGTCACCGGCAGGCGTTTTTTGTTTTCGAGGATCGTCCCGCTCAGCAAGACGCGGGATGCGGTGCGGCACGCCCCCTGAGAGCGGGAGGCACCCCCCATCATGTCCACCGTCACCGCATCTTCCAAGAAAGAGCACCGAGTCACGGTCCGATCGCTTGCGGCTCGCAAGAGCCGAGGCCGGAAGATCACCATGCTCACCGCATACGACTGCACGTTTTCGCGCATCTTCGATGCCGCGGGAATCGATCTGCTGTTGGTGGGGGACTCTCTCGGCAACGTGGTCCAGGGGGTCGATACGACCCTTCCCGTGACCCTCGACGAGATGATCTACCACACCCGCATGGTCGTTCGCGGTGCCGAGCGGGCGCTGGTGATCGGCGACATGCCCTTCGGCAGCTATCAGGTCGGCCCCGAGGACGCAGTCCGCAGTGCGATCCGTCTCGTCAAGGAGGGAGGCGCCGCGGCGGTCAAGCTCGAGGGGGGCATCAAGGTGGCCCGCTCGATCGAGCGGATCGTGGACGCCGAGATTCCGGTGATGGGCCACGTGGGCCTCACTCCGCAGTCGGTCAATCGCATGGGCGGGTTCCGGGTGCAGGGCCGCGGCGAGGAAGGCCGACTTCGGGTTCTCGACGATGCGCGGGCGGTGCAGGAGGCGGGGGCCTTCGCGGTGGTGCTGGAGGGCATTCCCAAGGATCTCGCCAGGGAGGTCACGGCCGAGCTCATGATTCCCACGATCGGGATCGGTGCGGGTGTGAGCTGCGATGGCCAGGTACTGGTGATGCACGACCTGCTGGGGCTGAACGACTGGTCGCCGAGCTTCGTGAAGCAGTACGCCAACCTGGGGGCCATCGCTTCCCAGGCCGCTCGGGCGTATGCGGACGAAGTGGTGAACGAGAAGTTCCCCGACGACGAGCACTCCTACCGCTAGCGCCAAGCCGGAGCCTATCGCGATGCAGATCATTCGCACGACACGTGAGCTTCAGGAGCTCGCCGATCGGGAGAGAGCCGCCGGGGCGATACTGGCCCTCGTTCCCACGATGGGAGCCCTTCATCCGGGACACCTTTCCCTGGTGGAGGAGGCGCGTCGTCGCGCGGATCGGGTCTGGGTCTCGATTTTCGTGAATCCAACCCAATTCAATAATCCGGCGGATTTCGATGGTTATCCCCGCAGCTTCGAGGACGACGCCGAGAAGTGTCGCGAGGCCGGAGTCGACGTGATCTTCGCGCCGACTCCGGATC